>JAEOTM010000169.1 GCA_016839815.1 Candidatus Hodarchaeota archaeon | reverse complement strand
CTCTTCGGTTGCAGACCGTTGATAATTTCTACCATCCCAATACGTTTTAACACAGAGGCATTGATAGTGTAAGTTTGTGAATCATATCCTCCTGCAGGAGCGCTTTGAGAAAGGTCAAAAGGATGTGCTAAAATATACAAAGCATTTGAATCATCAAGAAATTCCAAGAACTCTGGAAGGGGTAAAAAACGAATATTCCATGGAATCTTCTTTAAGCCATAAACGAGTATATGAGCCCACCCATGACGGTTTTGATCATATTTCGTAACTTCTTGACCCACAATTGGAACTATATCGTTATATTTTGATGCATAATGTAAAAATGGTTTAATACCGTTCATATTATTGTGATCAGTAAGAGCTATGGCATTGAGCTTCTGTCGACGTGCTAACTTAACTAGTAATTTTGGTGATAAGGCAGAATCTTGAAAAAAGTGGGACCCCTTGAGTTTTGGTAACCTCAATAGTGAGTAATAGGTATGAGAATGTAAGTCAGCTCGGGTTAAATCACTCACTTATTTTTTCACCTTGGGGAAGATAGACCACTGCTTTTTTCCATAACCCCTCAGTAATTAGCTCATCTTTTGTTCTTTTTATTAAAGTAGCCATCTTTTTGATTTAATATGTTTTGGGGGATTCTAGGATTCCATAAAAATCTATGTAAATTATTATCATTCAGCCTAGATTAGGGAATTGAGGAACGAGAATTTTCAAAATCCTGAGAAGTTACACGAGTCTTGCCTAAAATGTAGACAGTTAGTCCAACTATGATTAAAAAGTAAAATTTCATTAATTGGACAAGAATAGCACCTGAAAGCGCTTTATCCGTCCTAATACTTAGGCCATACTCAATAAATACTGATAACGAAATTTCTTTAAGTCCAGCCATTCCAGGAATGCCAACGGGTATAAGATCTACAGTACCTCCTAGAAAATTTACGGCAGCTACTTGATCCAAAGATATCAAAATATCTACAGAGTGTAATAACAAAAGAATTGATATCCAATGAGCTAATTGGGCAAAAAAGGCGAATAGTAACGCCAAAAATGAAACTAATTTACTTTTTGCTAAATATGAGAATTGGATGCTGAAATCATCAATTATTTTATCGGAAGACAAACTTCTAGGATCAATGCGAGTCTTAATCAAAGGTAACGCTCCAAAACCTGATAAAAACGCATTAAATATGCTCTTTACTGTATTCGGCTTAAGTGCAATTAACACGAATAAACATGTAAGTAATATCGTAATAAAGGAAATTAAGGACACGAAAAATAAGTTAAATCCTTCTGGTAATGGGGAGTAACCGATTTTAACCAATATGGTGCTAAGATATTCAAACATTGACACAGTGATAAAAGCAGAGATAGGAATAAAGGCTAGTAATCCACAGAGCTTATGAGCAACCACACTTGAAAGTACCTCTCCACTGGTTGCAGATCTCTTTTCCGTTTTGCTGTAAAATTCTTGAGTTCCCATCATAACTTTCATAATAGCTTCAACGGCTCCCGCACTCGGGATTAGTAACCCATAGGAAAACGAGGATAATTGAATTCTGTATGTTGTTGGAATTGAGGGATTAATGTTTGAGATACCTAGAAGAAATTTCCAGCTCAGAGTATCGAATAATACAGCTATAAATGTAAAAAGTGCTCCAATAATTAATATACCAATATTTGCTCCAAGAATTGTATCAAATATTGAACCAATGCTAATACCTTCTAGAATAAAGTAAAGTATTAGCACGAAGGCTGCAAAACCAAGCAAAAATATTGTCTTTTTATCGAATGCTTCCTTTAAAGATATGTTCTTCTTCGATAAATTCATCTCTGATTGATTTTCCATTAGATAATCCTTCTTTTGAGGAATCGGGCGGGAGCTTCATAAATTCTTTTCAGAATGAATTCTATACTTCATCAAGGATTTGGATGCGTTTGCATGGATATTTCTGAATTAGTCTTCACTTCTTTTGGGCCAATTCTGTATAATCTAATATTTCTAGTTCTCTGGGTAGGTTGGATTGAGTATCATTATAAGAGTGAACGGAGCATAGTCAGAAAATATTTGAAAAGGTATTTCCAAAACCAATTCTTACTTTATTTACTAACTGGAATAATAATTATTATAATTTTCTTCCTACTATTTACATATGCCAATGCTAATACTGATGTTGATGATGCAATCACTTCTGGAGTTGAAGCTTATTTAGCTGGTCATAATCCATACCAACAGGATGTAGTCATTCATCATTTACCATCGGGTATAAAATATGGGCGATATCACTATTTTCCTCCTGATCTGTTAATTTACAGCGGATTTTACTTGCTTCTAGATGGGATGTTAACTTTTATGGATGCAATTTGGTTTGTACCCATTTCGGATGGAATATTTGCATTCTTAGGTACCTACTGGTTTGTTCCCCTACATATTTTCTTCCTAATCCCTGGTTATTGGATTTTGATAAAGATAATTGACTGGCCTCATATTAAACTGATTCCTTTTTATTTTTTAATGGTATCACCATTTCTGTTTACGAACTCAATGCTGATGTGGTTTTATTTTATTATAGGTTACTATTTTTATGAAATAAAAGATAATCGTAGTGTAGGAATGGTTTTTTACGTGTTTGCGGCTTCGGTTAAGTATTTAGTAGGATTTATTATAGTTTTTTATTTTTATCAGTCAATCCAATTTATCTGGAGAGAATCTAAATCAAATAGCTTCCGTTCATTAGTTAAAACTGAGCTCAGTCCATATTTCCTTGGTTCCCTAGCCCTCATCTTAGTGTCTCTCCCGTTCAACATTATCGACGTAATAATTTCTGTATTTTTATATCAAGGAGATATCGCTGCTCGTGGCGAAGTGGCTCAATTGGTTGGTCCACTGCTTATCGAATTTTTGAAATTATTCCACATGGAGAGTATGTATATAGTAAGTGTGATATTGATTCTCATTTTATCCTTAATCATTCTTAAGAATCATACTACATATGAAAAAATCATTCACATCTCTTTTCTGTCAATGTTCATCCTTCCATTTTACGGAACGGAATTATTTATAACTCTACCCTTCTATTGGTGGTTCAAGGAAGGAGAGTCCTTATATTCTGAAGAATAAAGGAGAAAGCCAGATATATACTTCTCCTCATACAAAATGAATTTGAAGAGAAATTTATCGTGGTTTATCCGCGATTGTTGTTATTAAGGAGATACTTCGAACAGAAAACCGTTCGTCAACGTATAAAATTCGAACATGTTTTTTCTCTGGATGATCAAGCCCATGAACATCTACAACTTGGCATACACCAGAAATAGAAGATTTATAGTCATTTTTATACATTTTTAATGGAATAGCTGTCTTACAAATAGTACATGGTTCACAATTTAAGTCAACTATATCGCCTTTGGGAGTCATAGTCAGTATCGCCTCGAAGCTCTTGTGAAAGAAATAACCTCAAAACCCTCTCTTAAACCTTTGTAAATTTAAAGTATAATTCATCCCCTTTAGACTCACAGTTAATGGAATAAATAGGTTTAACTTCCCCGTGTAATTCAATTTGAATATAGTGTGAAAGAATATTTGATTATGAAAGCTATCGACCGTAAAAGTGTACAAGAGAGAAATTCCTTACTGGAATTAGTAGGTTATTGAAGAAAAAATATCAAGGCCACCGATTCACTTGAAGATACGGCAAAGTATTTGAGAATCTAACTTCTTATTATATTTAATGTACAAATATTCTCTCTCAATTCAATAAACAACACTTTAAAGAGATTGGTCTCTTTACTTCAGGAAGTTTTAAATGGGGGGAGAGTTTTAATAATCTCAAATTAGAGACAGAGGGCTTAATTACATGAGTTCTGATGAACATGTTGTAGATACACCCTGGGGTAAACTTGTAACTGCAAAAGGATTGGAAATTCTAATGTCTAGTTTCTCCAATGACATCAATCGATTATACAGCGCAATTTCTAAATTAGATGAACGGTTGAACAAAATAGAATTATCTATTCCCTCTTCGCAACAAGGAAACATCGACCCATTAATTGGTTCTAGTCTTTCGGCATTAGAAGAAAAAATTAAGGAGTTGAGGGAAGAGCAAAGTCGATTTGCTTTACATATGAAACAAACTTTAGAATTATTTTATTCTAAACTTGAGGACTCAATGAATCCTAAGTAATATCTGAATCACGAGTGATTATCAAAAAATTCCTCTAAAGTATGATGTTGTTTCTGCTTCTGGTTTTTATCCAATAAAGAAGGTAATTCTTCTTTTAGAAAACGTTTCATTCGTTTATCCTTTTGTTTTATTGCCCAATACATTCCTTCATCACGAGTACCCTTTGTTACAAGGTGAATTACGCGGGATTCTCGCTTTCTTCCTCTCCCTCGTCGTTGGATAGCTCGAACTACTGATGGGACGGAATCATAAAAAACCACTAAATCACAATTCCCTACATCCAATCCCTCTTCACCTACAGATGTACTGATCAATACTTTAATCTGACCAGTTTTAAATTGATCAACAACTTCTATCTGCTCTTTTTGAGATAATCCTTTGTCAGATTTCGAACTTGCATGTCCGATAAACACCCCAGAGATTATCTCAGAGCGTTTTAATTCTTCATGAAGAAAGTGAACGGTATTACGAAAATTACTGAATATAATTATTCGGGATTCGTCGTTTGGATCGTCCTTCAATTCGGCTTTTAGTTCAGAAATTAAATAGTCAAGTTTAGGATGAATCATTGGATCATCCCCCAGAGAATTCGTCAGCTTGTACATAACTGGATTCTCAAAAAAGAGACTTAAAGCTTTGGAACTTTTCTTCTGACGCCATTTCTGAATAGTATTGGCGACTTGAGGAAATCCTTGACTTTCAATTAATTCTTTTAGATGTTGGACTCTTATAAGATTCGAACTCGCTATCAACAATTCTCCAAATGATGAGTCTTGCTTAGTTTGGTAAACAACTTGTTGATGGATAGCGAGTGCTTCCCGTTTTCCAAGGTATTTTGTTTTTTTTATACTAGGGAGTCGTTCTTTAAGTGTTGATACAAGCTCGTCTTGTAATGACTGTAATTCGGTTAATTTTGACTCATATTCCTCAGGCAAGTCAATCCATATTACATGAGGAGTATGCATGGAAATAAAATCCTGGACATCATAATCTGTTGGATTGGTAACCGATATCTTTCCTATCCTCAAATTTTCACATACTTCTAGGATTTTTTCAGGATTATTCCCAGGAGTCGCTGTAAATCCTATAATTTGGCACTTGGCTTCTTTTGCAATGCTTACATATGCATAGTCTCCAGTAGCACGATGTACCTCATCAATACACAGTAGATGAACATTCTTAATTTTCAATCTCTCATAAAGTAAATCATTTTCTATGGTTTGGGGTGTTCCAATAATAATTTTTGCGTCAGGGTATTTTTCCTCTCGTTTTGCTGGCGAAGTTTCACCCGAGACTTCTAAAATCGAATCAACGTCAAGATTGCCTATAAATTCAGTAAACATTTGTTTTATCTGATGAACAAGTGGACGAGTAGGTGTAACTACAAGTACCTGCCGTTCAGGGACTTTATTGAGACTATAAGCACTCAAATAAGCCATGATAATTGTTTTTCCAAGACCAGTCGGAAGGACAACTAATGTGTTTCTAGGGTTTGAAACACAATCTGAAAAGATAACTTGTTGGTAAATCCGTGATTCAGTATTAGGGAGAACAAGTTTCATGAGTAAAGATCCACTCTATTATACTATCATCCTAACATTTAATATCTAAGAGTTCTCCTTGAAAATATCGTTCATAATGTTTTCAGAGATATTTTAGGAGTATTCTCCTAATCGTCGAATACTCTCAGTAATATTACCTAAATGGACAGCAATTACTGATTCTTGTTTAAAGGTGTAGTTTATTATTCAAGAAAGTAAAATCATTTTATTTGTTTGTACGCACAATTCTGCTCGATCTCAATTAGCTGAAGCACTTCTTTGGCAAAGATTTGGCAACTATTATCAAGTTTATAGTGCTGGGACGAATCCTACTACCATTAATCCCTATATAAGACGTATTTTAGTTGAAATGGGAATAGATACCTCGAATCTTAAAACAAAAGATATAATAGAATTTTTAGGCCGAAAAGTTGACCTAGTTGTTACAGTTTGCGATTCAGCAAAAGAAGCTTGTCCTTTTTTCCCTGATGCTACACAATATGAGCACAAAACCTTCCAAGATCCAAATAGGTTTACAGGTACTGAAGAAGAAAATTTTTTTGCTGTTAGAAACCTTAGAGATGAGATTTCAGAGTGGATCGATGAGGAATTCGCTCCTTAATCCTCAATACTTTGAAGAAAGTAACTCTTACCTTCCTAAAGATTAATTTGACATAAATTTTTAAATAAAACATAACTTCAAGATTATTAAATTACTTATGTCTTGAAATCATGATTCTTGGATATTTGAGTTGAATAAAATGTCAGAAAAGGATGTTGTTGAAGAAGTACCAGTAGCCCTCCCAGAAAAAGAAAGAAAAATAATTGTCGATCTTTGGCGTACAAAGATGCATGGGGAGATACTTGGAATCAAACAAAAAGAAGAGCACATGGCAAAATCTCGGCAATTTAATCGAGATTTAGAACTATTCGGTGAAGTTAAAGAGGTCAAAAAGGGTGAAGAGGAAACAATTGGTTATTTAGGTTACCGAAAAGGTCTTTGGGATGATGAAAAGGATAAACTAAACAGAAGATTAGTTATAAAGATGTTTTCCAAAAGCATGTATTACCAAGGCACTATTGAAGAAATGATCGCCCGTGAATTCACCCGTTCTTTAACATCTCGAAGAGATTTCCCAAATTTCTTTACTCTCATTGATGGACATGATTATATTTTGTCAGTAAGTAAAATAAGGGGCGGTTTTTTTGTTCCAGAGTGGTTTTCATTCAGAGTCCATGTTGATAAAGAGGATAAATTCTATCCAATCATTCTAAAACATAAGATAGGCCCTGGAATTGACTATCGTATTGTGCATGGGATTGGGGATAAAGAGATCGGACTAATTAATGGAAAGAAATTTGATATTGGTGGACGTTACGACATTAACATAAAATCCTCTGACCCTAACCTTCTTTCTAATGTCGTTGTTAGAACTCTAATTCTTTTTGCTGCAACTTTGAAATTTCATAAATCTATTCATAAAAAGATTAAGAAAGGTACCAAATTGATGAAAAAAGGGGCATGGACTCCCGATCTCGTTAACGAAGAGCTCCTCCTCCATCGCAACCCCAGAGCTATTCTACGTAAATAGCTCTCGTTTCTCTTTTTTCTAGTCTTATACAGATTTTAAATACCTTAAAAATAGAGCTAGTTATCTTGAAAAGGGAAATTCTCTTCTACAACGTCATCTAACGACCAAACTCTTAGAATAGATCCAATTTGATTTGTTAAGTATTTTTTCCCATAATATAAGGCTGTTTTAAATAAATCAGGCATTATATTAACATCTGTTTCCATTTGTATCCCCTTTGCGTACATATGGGTAATGATTCTTAATAAACTAAACTATCAAGGTATTTTTTAGAAAATATTCATTGAGGTTTTCTAAATAGTAGCAAAAATGGTATTAATCCAAGACTTAAAATTCAATCTTGGCAATCATTTCGTAAAAAAGTGGGATTCATTGTGTTTAATCCAAACAAACATCCGTCTAATTTGAATAGAGCCATTTTTATTGGTATGTGTACTTCTATATCCAAATTGGATGGAGGCAAATTTGAAAAGCACTTTGAAAATTAGTTCGAATAGGAGCAAATACCCCTTTTAGAATTCTAATAAAGGAAATCGGCTTTAAATTTGATTTTACCAATTCTAAACCTAATAATATGATAATTTCGGGAACTTCCTGTGAATTTTCTGGATTTATTTAATAAAGTCGGATTTTTTTCTATAAATAATATCGCGATTATATTGACAAAACTTTAAATCGAATAGCTCGAATTAGTTCGAATTGTCTATATTCCGTCTCAGTTTCCCATACTGTAATTTGATGATGCATTATAATTTATGTTAGAGGGATATATTGTAAGAGTAGGAAGAATATGTCTGGATTTTTCAAACAAAAGGAATGAAAAATAATCTATTGTTTCATGATACCTAGAGGGTATTTAATATGGCTGATGTGACCGACAAAATTAAAGAGGCTTTACAGGCTGGGAGATCAGGCCAAGTCAGTCGAAAAACCCCGTATGAACGTTTTGGATTTCAACATAATCCATTTCAGCTGAAATCCACTCAGATTTCTGAAGAATCATTCATTATGCGTGAAGATGTATTAGTCAACTTTGCTACCCAAATTGGGTATGCGATCCGATTATTTGAAGATGATTCCTCTTCACCGTTTCGTCATCAGCTAACACATGGTTTATACGGCAGTGGTAAAACGACTATTGCTCAACATTTTACTGAAGAATGGGAAAAGTTTGGTTTCAAAGATTATGAAACGATTTTTACAAATTTAAAAAACTGGCGTGAACCTCAACAAGCTCGGGGTTTGTATAGTACCTCCTCTAAAACTCTACAAACATATGAACGCTTCCTGAATGAAATACTTAGAGCTACAAAGCCATTAATTATATTTGTTGATGATTTTGACTATACAATTACTGGTACGTCTGCAATACCCCGCTGCACTGATTTTTTTGCTGATATAATTTCCCGAGCTCCTTATGGTGCAATAATCATTGCGTTTGTCAGTAGTTTAACTCTCACAATATTAGCAGAATCAGAGAATGCCAATCTTTCTCGATCTTTCTACTCAAATTTCAATCCAGACCATTTCTTTTTCCCTGTTTTTTCAAAAACTGAAGTTAGACAATTACTTACTAAACGTCTCCGTGATGTTCGTAAACCCATAGATTTGTTTTCTGTCAAATCATTGGAAGTTATCGCTGATCACAGTATGGGATTACCTACAATCGCATTAAAAATCGCATCTGCATGCTTACATGAGTTGATCACTCAAAATCTTGAAAGGGTCACTTCATCCTTAGTTATGAACGTTATTAATCAATCGGGTTTTAGAAATGCTGTATCTTTGATTGAATCTCTAGATCGTTCTGAAACAGAGGATTCAGTCAGCATTTTTACCTCAAAACGTCGGGATATCGTCATTTCCATCCTTCAACATCAAACACGTGAAAGATACTTTTTCCCACCCACAGGTGTTGATGGTTTGCGAATTTCAAATCTGGCTCAACAATTTGGTGTTAACCTATCGACTATGAACTATCACATCAAACCTTTAACACAAATGGAACCATTACCCATTCTAGAAAGTCAAGATGATGTTCATGATGCCAGGTCTAAGATTTTCAAGGTAGATATGAAAACTCCAATTGCTAGTGCATTGGAGATTCTAACAGTATACCATAAACTGCAACCTGAGCGTTATCATGTTAGTCCTCATTCAATTCAGGTAGAGCAAAGGGAGGTTGAAAGAACTTGAATAAAACACATATTAACAATTATAATTTAGAATTAAAAAAATATTTGAAAGAGATTCGTACAATAATAGGTAAAGGAATTAATCATGCCAAGTAATTTAGAACTCTTGCCTCTTAAAGACCTTACGACCGAATATTGTCGATTGCGTGGTTTAACCATCGATCAAAATACTTCTCGGGCTAGTAATCGTCGTTGGGATTTCGTCATTCAAAATGGCGGTGACAAAGAAGGTATTGGAATTACGATTAAAGACTGGAAACGCGCTGTAGGGGTAGATATCATTATTCGAGCAGAGCAACTAATGAAAGCTAGTCGCTATGTCTCCAAAGTATTACTCGTCTCTAATCACTTTTCTGACCCTGCACGTTCCTTAGCAGAAAAAATCGGGATATTTCTCTTGACAAAGAATGACCTGATCGAAATTATTTCGAGTCCAGATACCCCTCAAGAACCCTGGAAAGATCACTCGGATAATCATGAAAATATAGTTTTCCAGTAATTTAATCACGATTTTAAGACTCTATAGCAAATGTGAGGAATACGAGGGTAGGTATTTTTTTCTGTACCCTTTGATAGTGATAAGCAAAGTAATCACTACGGGGAGAAAATAACTCAAGTAAAAACGGGGAAGTTTTTGTTAAACTAAGGATTTTTTCGACAACCCATCTTTCTAACTTCTCACCGAGAAGAGTATATAGCTGTTTTTTCTTTTGAAATACCAGTGGTAAATAAAGCTCCTCCCATAGGGATTTAGGAAGAAGATTACAAAGATAATCAAGCTCTGCTCTTGTAATTTCAGATGTTTGATTATTTCTGAGGGTAAATATTGGGTTTTCAAGTAATGAAGCTAAAGATATCTTCTTCCGTGGAAGAGAGTTATAAATTTTTGTCTTCTCCGCTTTCCACAGTCCATCAATCAACCTCTTGGACATTAGAATAAATATTCTCCTTTAACCTTATATTAAATACGATTTAAGTTGAAGGTAAGTTCAGATTTTGAGACCACGAGAAATTAGAGAAAAATGGCGGAACTATCGCCTTCTTCTAAACTTAATATCTTTTGATTCCGTAGATTCCTCTTCTTTTAATTCACTCCCACGAGATTCGGCAAGTTCTCTTAATTCTTTAAGCTTTGTTTTACTTTCCTTAATTGATCTTTCTCTTCTAGAAACACTACTACTCTCACTACTAAGGGCTTTACCTCTTCTACGGGAAGAAACTACAGCCCAAGATAATAATCCACCTGCAATTATTACTCCTCCTCCACCAAATAGAACAAGAGTACCTAAATCTCCAAGTGGATCCTTGTTTGCAGTCGTTGTAGTTGTTTCTGTGTCATCTTCGGATGTAGATCCTTCAACAACAGCGTCATACCTTATTTGAAGTAACGTAACCTCAAAATAATAAGTCGTTCCACTCTCTACGGCAGAAAATTTCCTGCTTTCGTCTACTCGTAATCCGACGATCCCTTCCTTAAACCCTCCAAAATATCCCGCACTTGCTTGTGGAAATAATGCTGCGACATCTGGAGGAACAGATGATCCTTCAGATAAGTAAATATATTCAATATTATTATCTTCTGCTATTCCTGTATAATCAGCGTTAGTATATCGGAAGTAATGGACATCAACTACATCTCCCCAATCAGCAGTAATGGCAGCATTAGCTGGTTCAGCCGTATTTGCCCAAAAAATTAGTAAAAAGACGAAGATAATCGTTTTAGCAACATTCGCTTTTCTAAATGATGAATAAAGCATATCTATTGCATTTAATAAGAAATCTATAACTTTTATGTTTATACTCCAACTCCTTCACTCGCTCCTCCTTTATGTTGAAATATCGATTTAATCGCTAATAACTTACCAGAGAAGGAATTATAAGAAGCAAATACGGAAAATGAATGATTACTCCCTTAAGCAGTAAGAACCTAAATCTTCTTGAAGTATTAAGATATAACTGATAAATGAGGTTTTATGATGCCTAATCAATCATCAGAATATGTAATCCGTACGGATGCAGATCAAACTGTCTGTGAATGCACAAGTGATATTTCTCCTGAATGGATTGTTGTTGGGTTTCCTGGTCACGGATTAGTGGGCAATATCGCGGCTAAACACATTATTAGTGAACTGGATTTAAAGTGGATTGGTTCAATACGTTCTCCCTTGATTCCTCCGGTATCTGTGTTCATTGATGGAGTACTTGCTTATCCTTATCGAATTTATGGTTGTAAGGATAAGAAAATTGGAGTGTTAATAGGTGAATCTCCCTGTCCTCCTCAGGCATATTACTATCTAGCTCAGGCAATGATGCAATGGGCAAAAAATAATGGAACCAAACAAGTTATTTGTTTAGATGGATTTATTGCAGATCCTCGAGAGAATAAATCTGATCAAGTTTACTTGGTGTGTGAACCTCAAGTCTATCAGGAGAATGAAGAATTGAAGGATCACAATTTTCCGAAACCCCACACGGGTTTTATTTCAGGGTTGTCAGGAGCGATTATGAACGAAGCTTTACTTAGTCCTATGGAAGGAATTTCATTATTAACACCCATTTCTACCCCCTATCCTGATCCTGGAGGGGCAGCACGACTAATTGAAGCATTAAGTAAAATTAAAAAACTTGATATTGACGTTACGAAACTCTTATCTGATGCGGAGAAAATTCAAAAATCTCTCATGGAGCTTGCGGATAAAAATCGTCAGATTTCTCAACAAGAAGTGTTAGGCCCAAGTAAAGGCCTTTATGTATAAACAGAGGTAATTATTCAACATTACGAGCCCAATTGACAATTAATTCCCACTTATCAATATAGGGCCGTAACGCTTTTATTAATTTCACTTTTTTCGTTTTCTGCTTTTTCAAATGCATGCTCTGAAGTTCAGTATAAGGGAGATTAAGCACCCAGTAATTATCTTTAGAAATGATCTTCTCCTTTTTGATTATTTCAAGAAAAGATTCAGAATCAATGATAAGATGATGCTTTTCTAAGCTTTCATCCTCTCCTGGGACTCGGTAACTTAGAATCAGAAAACTTTCATTATTCATAAAAAATGACATTTCCAGCTTCCAAACCATTTTTTGTCCCTCCTTCACCCCTGTAGATACCTTAATATCCGCATACCGGACATGCTGGTTTGTATCGGAGCGGATTATCATATCCACTTTTCCTGTGCTAGCATAAGGACTGAACGATTCTATACCTAACTCGAATAGCTTAATCTGGGTATCTAGCTCATCTAAGCCTCCTGTTTCAAAAAAGCTGGTATTACCCATAAGAAAGAATGCCCCAAAACAGTTTCTTCTGTGACTTCATCAAAAAAACTTTATCCTTAATACAATCGGACTTATTGCATTACATCTAACATTTACAGAAATAACCACTAAAAGTAAAAATAAAAGTCTTTTGAAATTAATTCCCTTTGAGGTCTACCCGCTTCATGAAATAATCATGAAAGTTATAACCCATGCTAGTTTGAATTTAATCCTTATGAAAGAATCGTGGTGTTATTGCATACTTTGTAGCTAGTTCATTTTTATTCTCTGTTGGCACATAGGACATTGATTAAATACTTTTAACCATTCTAGTAAGTGTGTTCGATGAAAAACATTTCTACACTCGGGACAGGTTACTTTTTGTTCTTGAGAAGTAACAGATTGTCGACATATAACACAGAAATCTTGGGTCTCACTAATATTCCCCCAAGAATAATTTTCTTGATTTGATCGTATAGGAACCTCACCAATAACGATGATTAGTTCCCCACTTTCATCTCGTTTTAGTGTTCCATATAATTCTCCATTATCAAGAGCATGTTTTAAGACGTCTAATACTAAGGAGGAATCAACCATTAATTCAGGAAGGTCCTTGTGGATACGATAGTATAAATAATCAATTTCAACTTCGTTTTGTGGTCTAGTTACTCGTTGATTGAGACTATTAAATAAATGGTTCCTTGTTTTGGCAAGTAAAATAAGATTTTGATGTTTTTTATCAATTTCAAGAATCGCTTCCTCTGCAGAGTCTATTACAATTTGGAGAAGTTGCTGTACTTCAGAGGATTGAAAGGGATGTGCAGATAGATTTTTTTCAGATAGAGATTGTTCCAGAAAGCTAGATACGGCATTTACATACCCTTGTATCTCTTTTAAAACCTTTTTTACATTTGAAAGCAGTTGTAAGGGTCGTATCATATCCACAGAGACTACTATCTGTTGGATGTCAAGTCTTCGATCATTTAATTCCCCACGATAACGTGAAACCTCCGTGAAAAAAGGTTGACGAAGTGATTTATTGATTACGTGACCAAAAACGAGACTAAATATGATTATTCCAGCTATTATTACTTGGTCGTTTAATGTATTCAAATCAGAATCCAGAATATTATAAAGGAAGATTAATCCAAAGATTATGGCAAGAAAAAGAATGATGTTTCCTGTTTTTTTCTCTCGTGATAAACGGGTAAGTTTACTCACACTAGTCGTCATATAGCCACCGAAAAATCAAAAGGAATAATATTGTCGCTTCAATTAAATATGGTCAATAAGTAAATAAAAAATCGTCTAGTTAATAATTCCGCAGTTATTTTCGCATATTATAGTTTTTCATTCTAAAAGGACTCGGTATGATCAGAAAGAACTAAAGCATTCTCTATGTCGTGTTTTACCATCGAATTTGGAAGAATAACAGAGTTGTGGACTGTTACTCCTGCTGCTATGCTACAATAATCACCAATAATCGTATTATGTATTTTTTCTGGTGTAGGGACATCCACCTCGCTCCCTATAAGATTACCATTCGAATCATTTGATACTAGTTCGCTTAGGAATTTTAAGTTGATCTCCCACAAATCACGAGCAGTACTGATATGATATACAGAAGAAGCAACACTTCCTCCAACCCTTTTATTGAGAGATATTACCTTCTTTATTGATGAAGCCAATTCATACTCCTTTCGGATCGATTTCTCTGTTTCTTTTATTAAATCAAATATTCCTTGTTTAAAAATGTAGAGAGCGGCTGAATTTAAATTACTAAGTATATCAACTCTAGTTTGCGGTTTTTCTCTTATATCCCAAACTCGTCCGTCATGAAAATCTACAGTAGAGCTTTGACGCATTAGATCGAACTCCATTTCCTCGAGAGCCAGTGTTATCGTGTTATTCTTATCTCTATGAATCTTTGAAAGCCTCTCTATATATTCTCCTTGGAATAGGGAGTCACCAGCAATCACTAAGAAATCGTCATATTCGAGATGATTCTCAATTTGAAGTACTGCATGTCCAGTACCTAGCGGATTATTCTGAATTATAAAATTAAAATCTCGCTCAGGATACTCAGTACAGAGTAATTCTTGGATTTGCTGTTCCTCTGGTTTAATAACAACCGAAATCTGGTCGATTCCAGCTACAAGTAATTGCTCAATGGAATGAAGAATAATTGGTTTATTAATAATTGGAAGTAAGGGCTTACTTATCAATCGAGAAAAAGGATGCAAACGAGAACCTCGTCCTGCGGCTAAAATATAAGCTGGAATGTCTCTATTAGTAATTTTTTCTAAGTTACTCATAATCAAAAAGATTTAAGGGAGGTGTTTTAATATCCATACGTACTAATAATCAATTGTAGCGAAAAACCTCGAGAAACCTAGGAGACCAGAAATCGGATGGTTCGTCTCAAAGCAGTTTATTTCATTACTGATGAAGGATTTAATATTTATAATCAATCCTTTGAATCTACAGACCGTGATCAAGATATGGTAAGTAGCCTGATTCTTGCTTTACAGACTTTTGGAAAAGAAGTCATGTCAGAGAATGTTTTACAGACAGTCGGATTTCGTGAAGACAAAGAAGGTGATGGAAAAGATACTGAAGGAACAAGAATGATTCTAGAACAAGGAAATAGAGTTAATGCCATTTGTTTTGGGATCTTAGATAAAGATAATGAGGAACGAGACGAATACACACTCCGTCGCCAGCTTCGAGATATTATAAAAGAGGTTGAAGAAAAATACGGTGAACAATTAAGCGATCCAATTTTTAGAAAAAATGCATTCCTTGGGCTAGAAACACTCATCAATACTCGTTTCTTTCGCGATAAGATGTCTCGGATTTATCAACAACAATATGCAAGTTTAAATGAATATCTTAAGTATCCGAGATCTCTCTTATTTGAACTCACACCAAGAGGCATCAAGACGTACTCGTTTTATCGTGACTATCCAGAGGTTAAACAAAAAATGAAAGCTATTGTAGTCGACGAGATAGACCATTTAATTGAAGATATTGAAGAAAGAGGTAGTATGATATCTTTTCAAGATTGTATAGAACGTTTTGGTACTGATCGAAGTCAGGAGATATTTGAATTATTAAAATTATTGGCACGCAAAGGAGTTTTTGAAGCATATAATTTCGAACGAGTAAGTATCGCAGTGTAAAGCGTCAAGAATCTTCTTGTAGTTTTCTTATTAAATTTACAACAAGAGCTGTGGTTTTTCTGTTCTCTTTTTCCATTTTTTCAATTGTACTAATCAATTTCGTATCCACCGCTAGATTGATCTCTCCTTTAATCACTTCAGGTAAACTAGAAACTGATTCATTCAATTTATCAACGGATTGAGATAATCTCTGAATAGTGCCATCTTGTACCATTAAACGCTCGGTAACGGATGTTTTAAGTTCATTCACAGAATTCTCGAGATTAATATTGATATGATCACGTAAAGAAGCAAGTTCTACTTGAATTATCGCACTTACACGATCACGTAGATCAGCAACGGTGGCTAGTTGATCAGTTTGGTTCTCAATTAAAGAATTTAGATGACTTTCCATTGTTTTCAAGTCATCTGAAACTGATACAAAGCTATCGATGCTTGCAGCATATTGATTACGCGTATTCTCTGTAGAAACTTGGATCATTCCAGTTAAATTTGCTGATAAATCTTTCATCCGTCCCACAACGTCATCAACGTATCCTGCTTTAATTTTATTCAAATCTTCTTCGATTTTTACTTGAGTAGTTTTGAAGATAGTCTCTATCTCATTCAATGTTGATTCCAATGTACCGAGAACAGGAGGAAGTTGTGCTATCGAAGCAAGAATCTCAGGATTAAGTCCCTCATATGATTCCTGAACGTGACGAATGATCGTTCGAGCACTTTCTTGAAATTTAGCATCTATTTGTATAGCAACATCAGAAAAATTGCGAATTGAGCTTTCAAGCTCTTGTCGGATTTGTGAAATATCCTGACTCTGTTGAAGCATTTGATAGATTTTTACATTTACATCATAAATTTGTTTCAGGCTATCTTCGATTCCCAAGTTCTCACTTCACTCTTCTATCTCACTATTTTAAGGTGACAGGATTTGATTATTTTACTAAAGGTGGATCTACAAGAAGCTTTCTATTTTTACCAATATTTCCCTAATTATATAAAGTGATACTTATACGTGAGATAAGAAAAGAGGGTTGGAGGATTATTTAAGTCTCCGTAATAGCACAATAAACCTATCATTATTCAGAATAGCATCATTCAATCGATGAATCAGTACTATTGTTTCTGAATAAATAAATTGTCTGAAATCATTACCTCTTGCAAGTTGAAATTCTTTTTGGATATCTTTAACAACAGAAAAAGACACATTTGGGATTCTCGATTCCAAATCTCCAGGTCCAAGATTATATTGCTGGAGAACTGAAGAACTTATGCGTACAGTATCTGAAAGGGTTCGTTTTCCATTGAGAAAATCCGAAGTGCTCGTAATATACTTTTCCACAATTTCGTGAATAGTTGATTCCTCTACAGTACTTATTTCTATTTTATTTTGTAATGGAAACATTTTTCTCAAATTCTGCAATAATCGCGCTGCTGGGGCTTCTCGTAGCAGTTTGAAAATTAAATCTCGAATTTTTAAACATGGAAATTGAATTATTTCATGGGAATTTGGATTTGGGATTTCTTGGGTTAAGGTATATCGCTGGATTTCTTTGCATCCATGAAGATAGTAAGTAGGGAATGCTAAGTTTGATAGATTGGCGTAAGAATTCATTAATGATTCAATGGATTCAATTATTCCCCATTTATCAATCAAACTCTCATACCTATTGAAACCTTTAATCACTTCTTTATTACTGGTTCTTAAAATTGGACTATCATCAATTTGTTCTCTAGCTTCATTAGAAGCAGAAGTTCCAATGATTTCCATTAGCTTAGAGTCTAATGATTCAACAAGATTCATGAAAACAGGCCTAGTCTCCTTTAGGGTTAACAAATTAGGTAAAGCAGAATGAATTGCTTTTAGCTCGTTGCGTAATCCCTCAGGAATCCTATCTCTCTCGTTAATATTTGAACAGAGAGCAATAATTAAATTCATACTTGTTAAATTTAAATTAATTAGGAAGTCTAATTTACCTTCTAACAATCTAAGAGTACTCTGATTAGGAGAAGGATTTTTTAACGGGTCTTGATCTTCATTAAAATTCATAGTGATAAAACTACCTCTTTACCTGCTTAACCAAAGGATCTAAATCATTTACCTGCCTGGTTTTGGTCGGGAGTAATATAATAACCAAATAATTTTTCAAGATCGTTTACAGCATTTTCTAATTCTTCTTTTGTTGTACCTTTTGAACGTTTAAACCAGTGCTGTTTTAATTCTGAATCGCCACTATGTAAACGTATAAGGGATTTTGCCTCTTCCAATATATCGTATAATTCTGGTATCCTTGGAAGACCAAATAATAATAAAAGAGAAGCTCGTGCTTTTTCATCATCGTATGCACAATAAGTGGGAGATATACTTGCCCCCTTGGCTAAAAATGGACTGAGCGCTTTTTTCAACAGAGGATCATATTCAACTCGTGCGATTTCTTTAGGTCCACTTAATACCGAAAACACTGATGAAGCTGCGGGGTTTGTTCCCATATTAGTTAAACTGCAATGAGCAGCAGTATACTCAACCGCAGCTCCCAATTGATTCCCTACATCACCTACTTCAGGAAAGATTGATAAATCATCGAACATGGCTGGTACAACAACACTATCCAATTTAAGCGCAAAATCTCCGATATCAGTGGTTGGTAGAACTTCTTTTCCTAGTTCTGGAACTCCAGGTGATAACATCTCTGCAATTGATTCGAGAGCTAAGGGATTAATCAGTTCGACAAATGCTTCTTCCATTTGAACAGGAAGAGGTGCTTCAGTTTGGCCTAATACATTTGGCCGCGTAACATTACTATCTAAAGCTGTCAAATCAAGTCCTTTTTCTCGTGAGATCAAATCAGCTGCTTCTCCTCTTTGCATACTTAGCACGCGACTCAACATAGTATTATTTGAAAGAAGAAGTATCAGATCTGGACCCATGTTTCCCTCTTCTAATTGTAATCGAAGGAGTTTGGATAAAGCCCATACACTATTCACAGCTTCTGAAGACTGATTTACGAATGGTAAAACTCCAAAGACATAAATGAAGATTTTTCGCTTCTCTTGTTCCGCGAATCTTTTGCGCAATAATCGAATTAAGGCTGGAGTACCTCCACAGCCAGTTCCTCCTCCAAAACTTGTAAAGATACAAAATCCACTAATCCCTTCGTACCCCAATGCTTGTAACTGATTTAAGATAATATCTTCAGAGTTAATGACTGACTCATAACCAGCAGAGAACTTTCCACCAACCCCTATTTCTGCATCTGAATAGAGTAAAGTTCGTTTAGATGATATTGAATATTTCTTTCGTGCTTTTAATAAATCTCCCCGATCGGTATTCATGACAAGATATTCACGAATCCTTTGGGGAAGTTCCCCCTTTTTAGATTTCGCAAGATAACTGCCTACAAGATTGCTACCGCATTCTCCGATTCCTATAGCGAATATTTCGCTTTCTGTTTCTTCCATTGTCATATCTGATCTTCCTCTTATTCTAGTTCCATACCAGATTTAATTTCAATAAATAATTTCATTACTAAAGATAAATATGCACCGATTACTTTATTTCGGGGATAAGTATCCATGATTCTCTTTGAAATCTCCTTGAATTGCCTCTTATTCTCCTCTTGGTTCTCTGCAGGCAAGTATCGAGCTCTAAACATCCGAAAAGCACTATGCCAACGATTCAACTGAATTGATACTCTCTCCCATTCCATTCGTTGACTTTCAATTTTTGGGAACATATCTAATAAAAATCTTAAATCGTGTGAATTCATAAATTCGGCGCGATCTTCCACCAATTTGGATAAAGGATATATTTTCTTTGATGCCTCATCAGAGTACTTTTTGAAGACCTCTTGAATGTTTGAATAATAGTCTAATGTTCCTAGCTTAGTCTGTAAGTTCGCATTCCGATCTTTCTCAATTACTTTCATTAATTGAACGACTACAGCTCGAACCTGGCTCAATCTAATAATTGCCTGAGTCAAATGATGAACGTGATTAGTGGTAGCTATACGTTGGAATTCACTTAAATATGCAAAGTCAATTCGATCTTCTGAACGTAAATCAATCTGAAAAGAGTTAAATAAATATTCAATAGTGTCCTGTATTTCGGCTATATATCTTTCACCAGTCGTACGTATTGCGTTGCAGGCATTATTATCGTTTTGTAACTTATCAATTTCTACGAAGACCTCAGTAATCTCTCTTAGATGAACATCATCTTGATGTTTTACTATTACCTGTGAAAAAACTTCGATATAACCTGCAACGTACTCCAGAATGTTAATACCGACGTCTTTGAGGTCATTAACATCTTTAAGAACTTGTCGTGATTCTGACACTCCATGTGATAGAAGAACAGCAACAATTTCTGTATCGTAGAAGTAAATCAATTCTCGTAAATTGTGTGCTAATCTTTCATGTGAGACTTCTTCTGGTTGAAAGTTATAGATTTTTTGCTCTGCTGCGAAAACGCTATCGCTTAATGGTGAGATTTCATGAATTCGAGGAAGACTGACTCTCAACCAATTATACAGATTCTGATGTAATTTCGTTAGTGAATCTTTTGCTAATTGCATACTCTCAAGACTGTAACTCTCATAACTATCAACTAATCTGACAACGTCTTTGTGAGTTTTTATTTCTTCTAGTTTTGTTTTCATTAGCTCAAGAGGTTCCTCAAAAAATGTGGCATATTGAGGTGGTAACTTAGAATAATCTTGCATATGTGATGAAATTTCACGATTCATTAATTCAACAAGTGTGGATATCTTTCTATCAATGAATGACAGTAATTGCCAATATTCTGTTAATGCCTCTGAGTAATCTAAATTCTCAAGATCATTTTCTGAACTATAGCTCACACTGCTAGTTCCAGTTTTCATCAGTCTAAATAATCGTTTATCAACGGCTTCTAATCCATCAATTTGATTTTTAATCTCTACTAGAATCTCTACCTTCATTTCCTCAATTGTTTCTAAAAATGAAATATATTCTCTAACTATCGCTTCAGTATTTCCGATCTCAGCATGACTATCGATCAATTTCACAATTTCATTTCGTTTTTCTCTTAAATCAAATCGTGTCTCTATGGGGATCAAAGGAAATGAAATACCTTTAATATTCTCACGAATACGGGTCGATACTTTATATTTCCAGATCGTGATCTTTTCATATTCATCAAGCAAGTTCTTGACTTTATCCTGAGTTGATATTTCTATTTCTTCTCTAATCGATTTTAAATCGTCTAATTCCAATTTTGGAACATGTACTTTGAGTTTGGGTGGAATAGTTTCCAATGTAGTAATATGGTTGGCGATTGGATGAATCTCACCGTCAATTGCAACCCAAATCTCTCGTCGGAGGTTGGAAGATAATTGGTTTAGATAATCAATTTCTTTAACCAAATCCTTTACTTCTTTTTCCTCTTCGCTCTTATAATCACGTAAGCGATCTATTTCTTCTTTCAAATCGTCAGAAATTAAGTCTTTTAGACTATCACGAGTGTCATAAAGACTTATTAAATTCTGACGTATATTTTGTTGAGCGGGTTTCGAAAAATAGGCAACTAGACGAGCTTCCCAGTCTTTAATTTCTCTAGCTTTTGCAACTAATTCTCCTGGAGAAAGAGATTCAAAATCTTTTACTGTTGGAATCGGAGGCCCATCAGTTAAACTAATAGCTTCTTGAATGTGAGGATTTTCCAGCATTTTGAAGAAATAACTCTGACATTCTGCTGCAAGTGTAAATCTAAAATCATAATATTGTTTTACTAATTCCACCCATATCTGAAGCTCGTTTGCTTTCTCAGTCTCTTTCTCAATTGCTTTAACATCTTTAAAAAAATCATCAGGAATAGGAAATTTCATTACTTGCATAGTTTTTGCCGCATTAATTAGCTCAGCAGTACTTACAAGTTTTTTCAGCGCAATGATTAATTTTGAATGCCACGAACGTATTTTTTCAATATCTTGAATGATCACAGGTATTTCAGAGGCGGAAACATCAATATGTGGTGCAGAAACTATAGAAGGGTCAATTTCATCATCACCAATTAGTTGAATTATCCGTCCGATCTGATCCTCGGTTTCTGTTTTCAATGATATCTCATAGGTACGCAGAGAGTTTATGAATTCGTTTCTTAAACTGCTAATTCTTTTTTCTAACTCAATAAGTTTTTCTACTGACGTACTTGTATCTGCATTACTCTGAATTTCTTGTAAATTCAATTGAAGTGTTTCAATATTACTCGAGAGTTGTATACCAATTGAAGAAATGGTACCAAGATGTTGATGCAATGTTGATGCCAGACGAACAATTTCAGCTTGGATTTTCCCTTCTGTTCCCTTCCTTCTCTGTTTTAAATAAGCATTTTCTGCTTCTAAGTTGTTATACAGTTCTAATAAGTCTGAGATGGTCATTACATGGATACTTGCTTTCGATGTTTGACTTGATATACGGATCTTTTCTTCATCAAAATTTACAAATTTTCCATATAATTCTATGATTTCTCGATTAAACAACAATGTGGAGATATTTTTCCCTTTGAGAACTTCAGCTACCTTATTATATATTGCTAAAACTGAATTACTAAATTTCAGAACGAGTGCTGTTTCTAAACTTGGAATTTGGATATTCTTTATACCCTCGGTCTCTTGAGGTACGAATTTAGCAATCTCTTTGATATTCTTCGCAAGATCAAAGTATATCCGTCGAAAACCTGCGAGTACTGTATTCAAAAGCTTCTCTGTAGTTTTGTTATACTGGTTTTTCTTCTGAGAGAGAGATTTACTCAGTCCTCTTTTCTTAAAGAACCCTGCTGTGGTTAAATCTTTCTCTAGTTTTTGAATCTGTGTAATTAATTTTTGTGATTCGTTTAAAGACGAAATTACCTGCACTGTGGGATCAATTGATCGTAATTCTGTTGCTACAACACCCAATTCATGAAGATCTTTTTTAGATACAAGAGAATCTTCTGATGCTTCCGACGACATGATATTCAACATTCCAGAAATTTAGAACCTAGTCTCCTTTGATTATTTCTATGCTGGGAGGTTCTTAAATAATAAAATATTATTGTCAAAATATAACTTTCCATTCAAAAAGAACAGAATGGCTAGTTTTTATAACCTGAATGAAAACAAGTTAAGACACTTTTAACTCGGTTAATTCTTTCAATAATATTAAGAAACTTTCTTACAGCTCATACGGACTTGAGAATATTCAGGTAAGTAAAGGCTTGATCTGAAGGTGAAAATAATTGACTAATAGCACAGCTAATGCTCTACTAATCTCGATAGGAAATGAATTACTTTCAGGACAAACAATAAACACGAATGCAAACTATCTTGCTAAAGAAATGACTCAAATCGGATTTTCGATACTAAAAATCATTACTCTTCCCGATTTAAAAGAAATTGTTTCCTTTGAGATTAAAAACGCTTTATCTAATGGAAATTACAGTGTTATAATAATAACAGGTGGATTAGGGCCAACTTGGGATGACTCAACCGCAGTATTCTTAGCTGAAGCATTAGATGTTCCTACTGTCTTAAATTCAGATGCTTTAGCTATCGTTACTCAACGTTATAAAGAATTATACGCACAAGGGCTTGTTGAGACAGCTGATATAACCCCAGCTAGGGAAAAAATGGCTTATCTTCCAGTAGGTACACAAACTCTCCATAATCCTGTTGGAACAGCACCTGGTATAATATATAATGACCCGATCAATAATGTTAAGCTCTATTGTTTACCAGGTGTTCCGAAAGAGATGAAATCGATGTTTAAAAACATCATTCCAGAACTAGAGTCAATCAGTCAAGAGGAGAAAGCATATTATTATGAAATAGAGGTTTTCACAGCTTTTACAGATGAGTCTTTACTAGCTCCGTTTTTATTAAAAATAAGGGATAAGTTTGATGTATGGATAAAATCCCTTCCAAAGTCCTATCAGGAAGAAGAAAACATTCAACTGATCATATCAGCTAACGGTAAAACTCCTGAAGACGCAAAATCGCTAGTAATGAAAGCAAGTGATTATCTATCTAGGATAATCTCGGAAGGAGATATTGAATAGATCAATTATAGATATTCTTATTTATCTTATATATGAGCAACTTCATTTTCTATGAATTTTCTTGTGTTAATATATCTAAATATATAAAGGATCTCAGACTTTACTCCTCACAGAAAATTGTCCGTACAGGCATGAGGGTACTAAATGTCAAATAATAATAGCAAGGCTCTGACATTGAAAGTAGTGGAAGCTAATCAGAGTGATGTTGGACGCGGATTGGTACGTATAGATTATGCAATCATGCGTGAATTTGGTTTAGAAACTGGTGATATTGTTGAACTTTCCAGTGAAAGAGCTGGAGCGCGCAGGACTGGAGCATTAGTTATCCCGGGTAGACGAGAAGATAGGGGTAAAAGAATTATCAGAATGGATGGATTAATTCGAGGAAATGTAGGAACCAGTCTGGGTGAAACAATCACAGTCAAACCAATTGAAAAACGAGTTGCTAAAAGGATTACGATAGCACCCGCAGAAGAGAGAATAAGATTATTAGTACGATCAGAAATAATTAGAGAACGTCTTCAAAATCGTCCTATATCCCGGGGAGATTTATTGGTCATAACAGGGCAGATTCGAAAGATCCCTCCCACAGGTGCATCTACTGGAGCTGGAATGGATGATTTCATATCTAGATTTTTTAATACCACTAGTAGTCCAGTTAGTTTAGGTGAAATCAAAGTAGTTGTTGTCGCCACTGATCCTGAAGGTATAATAATTATTGGGGAGGGTACAGAGGTTAAAATTATAGAAGAAGCTCCTAAGGATCTGCGAATGTTACCGAGAGTAACGTATGAAGATATTGGTGGACTTTCGGAAGAAATTAAGCGTGTTCGGGAAATGATTGAACTTCCTATGAAGCATCCCGAGTTATTCCAGAGATTGGGAATTGATCCTCCGAAAGGTGTCTTACTTCATGGACCTCCTGGAACTGGTAAAACCTTGTTAGCAAAAGCAGTTGCCAATGAATCGGGCGTTAACTTCGTTTCTATTGCTGGACCCGAAATTATGTCAAAATTCTATGGAGAAAGTGAACAACGAATTAGAGAGATATTCCAACAGGCGGAAAAAGATGCACCTAGTATAATTTTCATAGATGAACTCGATTCTATTGCCGTTAAGCGTGAGGAAGTTACTGGAGAAGTAGAACGACGAGTCGTGGCTCAATTACTTGCTCTTATGGACGGTTTGAAAAGTAGAGGAAAAGTTATTGTAATCGGAGCTACTAATCGCCCGAATGCATTAGATCCTGCATTACGCAGACCAGGAAGATTCGATAGAGAAATTGAAATCGGGGTTCCTGATCGACATGGAAGATATGAAGTGTTACTTGTTCATACACGGGGAATGCCTATTACACAAGACGTTGATTTAAAAGAATATGCAGCAAAAACACATGGTTTTGTTGGTGCCGATATTGCTGCTCTTACTAAAGAGGCAGCAATGCATACTCTTCGAAAGATATTGCCTCAGATTGATTTCGATAAACCTTTAACACCAGAAATTCTCTCCATTCTTGTTGTATCCAAAGAAAATTTTGATGAAGCGTTAAAAATTACCGAACCCTCCGCAATGAGAGAAGTTCTACTTGAAATTCCAAATACTCATTGGGATGATGTTGGGGGACTGGAGAGTGTCAAACAACAATTGATAGAAGCAGTAGAATGGCCTATTAATCATCCCGAAATCTTTAACAAACATGGAGTCAACCCCCCTCATGGTATACTTCTTTATGGCCCTCCTGGGACTGGAAAGACACTTTTAGCGAAAGCTGTCGCTACAGAGAGTCAGGCGAATTTTATTGCCATCCGAGGTCCTGAATTACTTTCTAAATGGGTTGGAGAAAGTGAAAAAGCTGTGCGTGAAGTATTCCGCAAAGCTAAGCAGGCTTCACCTTCAATTATATTTTTAGATGAACTTGATGCGATTGCTCCACGAAGAGGAGCTCTTAGTGGGGGAAGTCATGTTATGGAAAGTGTAGTAAACCAAATCCTTTCATTATTAGATGGATTAGAGAGTCTACAGGATGTAGTGGTGTTAGCTGCTAGTAATCGACCTGATATGGTAGACCCCGCACTTTTACGTCCTGGGAGATTTGATCGTTTATTACTCGTTCCCCCTCCTGATATTGAAAGTCGGAGAAAAATTTTCGCTATTCATACGAAAGGTATGAATTTAGCCAAAGATGTCGACCTTGATTCTTTTGCAACGGATCTAACGGGATATGTTGGTGCTGATATTGCTGCTATATGCCGCGAAGCTGTTATGATTGCTTTAAGGGAAGATCTGGAAGTTCAGGAAATCACTAAGAAACATTTCACAGAAGCCAAGCGCGGGATCCATCCTAGTGCAAATGAGAAAATTGTCAAAGAATTTGAAGAACTCGAAAAGAAATTGCTGGGTAAGTCTGAAATTGCTCGTAAGGATATTTTAGATATTAGAGGATATCTATAAATTTCCTGATTACTTTCTTAACTTACTGTTTAGTCGCTTCGGGGTTTAGACTTATAGATATCTAAAGGCCATTGACGTTTAAGAAGCTTAGTTAAAACATCTGAACTAAACTCACCAATTTCAATAGATGAGCTTGCTGTATTCATTAAACGTTCTGCGATCAATTTCGATCGAACAACCGAATCCGAGTATCCTATGATTAGCCCCACAACCAACGGGTGATTCTTTACTACAACTAATTGTAGGTCGGATGCAATTATAACCTCCATCCCTGCAGGTTCTTTCATTAGCTCGTGCATTGTTTCAGAAATACTTCTATTGAATTCATCCAATATTTCATTTTTAAGAGAAGAAAACTTAGTAGTCCAGATTTTGTGAGAATCTAAATCGATTAAAATGACAGTTCTCAGTTTACATTTAAAAACGGACTCAGAACCTACTACAACATCTGCTAACCAATCAAATGCGTCGTAAAAATTCTCACCTGTTTTTGCTGAGATTCTAAAGAGACCAACTGGTCGAGATGATCGAGTAGCGCGTGTTAAATCTAAATCTTGTACGATTGTATCAAATGTTCGGGCACCAGGAAGGTCTATTTTATTTGCGATAAACAAAACTGGTGCGTTTTCATTTTGTTGGATAGATTCCCAGAACGCCTTGGAAGCTTCGGAAATCCTAAGATCAGCACTATCTAAAACGAATACAATAGCATCAGCTTTCTCTAGTGAGGGTTGCCAGAGTAAATTTCTATAGATCTCTTGTCCTCCCAGATCTATCAGACTGAACATAATCTGCCGATATTTGACAGTTCGATAGTTTACACCTAATGTTCTTGTTGTAGGGATAAATTCAGATCGTAAAAGCCGATTTACAATAGTAGTTTTACCTGCACTATCAAGACCAATTATGACTATTTGATGTTGTTGATCTTTCCCTTTGAATATTCTTCTGAGGATACTTGACATAATCTCTTCACAAATCTTCAATAATCTTCATAATTCAAGGTAAAATAGCATCATCTATTGTAGATTCTTTTTGTTATTATCAATATTATATAATTAGTGATAGTCTTCTTCGTACAAAAACCTATGGGATAACCACCAATATATTCAATATCTAAGCATAATTAAATTTTTAAAAGCATACCTAGTAAAAATTTCAGAATTATTGAGATGAATCATGAATGACTACTCATACTCACGAAACCGCAGAATATAAACAGCTGCGACAAACGATGGATGATATAAAATCGCTTAAGATCCAAGGAGCAACAAATGTAGCAATTTTTGGGGTGGAAGCGTTTGCTAAACATGCAGAAACAGTTCCTTTAGAAGATGAAGAATTATTTTCACATCTTGAATCACTTGTTGAAGAATTAAGCTTTGTTAGAGTAACAGAACCTGCCTTAAGAAATGGTCTAAGATATGTAATGACTGGAATACGCCGTGAAAGTAAAGAAGCGGCTTCTGAAATTGGGAGAAATTACCTTAAATTAATCGATGATGCAAAAAAAAGGATCTTTAAAATCGGAGCAGAACGAATTCAAGATGGTTCCAGAGTTTTAACCCATTGTCATTCATCTATTAGTGTTGGAATTTTTTTAGAAGCTGCCAAACAAGGTAAAGATTTTGACGTAATAAATACTGAAACAAGACCCCTCTTCCAAGGTCGAAAAACAGCAAGGATCCTAGCTGAACATAATATTCGGGTCACACATGTTGTAGACTCCGCAATGCGATGGGCTATGAACTCATTTAATCCTCATATGATCTTTTTAGGAGCAGATGCTATTACAGTGGAAGGAGTAGCGCTTAATAAGATTGGATCACGATTATGTGCCTTAGCATCTGAAGAGGAGCACATTCCTTTATACATTTGTACATCATTACTGAAATACGACCAAGCCACCAGTATTGGACGTTTAAGTGAAATTGAAATGCGGTCTCCCACAGAAATCTGGGATAAAGATTGTCCTGAGGGAATCACTGTTCTCAATCCTGCGTTTGAAACGATTGACCGTCGTAATATTTCAGCCTATATTACTGAAGCAGGTTTAGTTCCCCCTCAATCTGTTCATCATACTTTTCGAAGAATCTATGGTAAACAAATTCAGGATTTTCATCAATCGTGGAGTTAATACTCAGTAGCTGGGAGCTAAATCAGGTTTAGATTTGTGAAAAGTGTAAATTTTAACGGATATCAGGCCCATCACCGACGTAATATCTATCATCTTCGACAAAGCCAACTTTCTCAAGTTCATCGTGAATTGAATTAACTATCAGAACAATTTCTGAATCATCATCTTCGTAAGGCCAAACTGTAAATCCTACAAGGATCTCTGCATAATTATTCTCTTCATCAAAATTATCAAGATCGACGGTAAATTTCCTTGCAGTTCCTGTAAATTCCTTTTCTAAAGATTCTTCTACTTCAACAAGATTCGAATCTGCATATTCAAAGGTCATAATTTCCTCTCCCTCACGAAACATCCCATTAAACAAGAAGTAGCGAGTGATTGCAGAAGTAATTGATTCCCGATAAACCATTTTTAACTTCATCTCTAAGAAATTAGAAGTAGGAGGCGATAGGCAGATACTCTAGACTAATATCTCTTAATCTCCCTTATTGTCCTCTAATTGTTAAATATTACTTTTATGGAAAGCTAGAATTTACCCCTTCTTCTTATTTTGGGCTTAGAAATTTATCCAATGTTGTTCTGTTCAGAAGAGGACTTCTCCGTCGATAAAAGCTCATCGGAATAGATAAGTTCTTGGAAATGAAATTTAATGCTGATTCTTGGGAGGAAAAAGACTTTGGTTCTTGATTGAGGGCTTGACGCATATTTTCTCGTACTTGCCATACACCCAAAGGTATAGCATATCCATCACCAACTTCCCGAAAAGCAAGAACAGCTGCCTTTCGACGCATTTGTACCAGCTTTTCCTGAACTGCTAAGCGAGCTGCATAATAACCTCCTACTGTATTAGACGCATAGGTTGTTCTTCCCTTTGGTCCCTCAATATCGGTTAGAATTGTTGGTTCTTTTCCCTGTAAATTCCAAGCGCTCTTCTGTTTCCATGCTTCATGGTAGTTAAAGAACCACTCGTGTTTTGGTATAAATAGAATCCAAAAATCATTATCTAGATAGCTATTATGAAAGACTAAAAATGTTGAAACCTCTGAAAAATCACGTATCTGCTCTTTCAACTGATTCCCTATAATGTCATCAACTGCTGTTATACTCCATCGTGTTGGTACGAAACGTCGATTTTTTGTTAAACCCAATAATCCAGAGGAAAATAGACGAGTGATTTGAGTTACAGTATGTTTTCCTTCATACAATTGTGAAATTGCTTCATTGGAATACATATCTGTATCAGAAACAACTTTATCAGTACGATACTCAATTTTGGGGGTGGAAGCTAGCTGAACTGACGAGACTTGAACGTGAGCACCCATTGGTTGATTGAACCGACTAAAACTCATACCAATACGGGGTTGTTTCTCGAATTTAATTTCTAAATCGACAGGAGTCGAAGATTGTACTTGATCTTGGGTAATTTCAATTAATCGAGAGGGATTTGAGGCGTTTGCAACATCTATTGGGGAGGCAATAAAACGTAGAAGTTTGGCACGAAAGCCCACAATATCTGCCATTGACATATTTGTCTTCCAAAGGTCAGGTTCATCCACGATACCTACAATATCTGATCCAAGAGTAGCCATTGGACCTAATCGCACTTTAGGATATCCATATCGTCCTACAAAAACACTAGGTGGACTTGGTCCATAATAATTATTTTTAAGTTTAGGAATAGCTTTTCTCAGTGGGATTAATGCCTGTGAGCGTAAAACAATTGGACAGAATGTTAAGCCACATAACATCTTACCTCCTTTGCATCGTAAGCACTCCTCTTGAGTTGCTGGAACAGATACCATAAGATATTTCCTATTGGGGTTATTTATTACCTCTTAGAATGTTAACCTTTATGAGAATTTTCACGTAAACAGTGTCTGTTGCAGTGGTGTAGACGACTTTATGACATTTATATCTTGAAAATTACCTCTTTCTCCTAATTTTAATGTACCATATTCCCCATCATAACCATAGGGGTAGAAGGTAAATTTCCCTCTTTTCACAATTCTGAGAGCATTTAATATAGTTTCATCTATATTCCCAGAGAGTTTACTTTCCATCTCTTCCAGGGAAAGTTTCCAGAGTATGTTTTCAGGACCGATCAAAGAAACTATTTGTTTATAATCTCTAATTAATGATTTAGCTGTTTTTGTTTTTACTTTTCGTGCATTAGAGAGAATTTCAATGAGAGGAACCATACGAATGAATTTTTGGTATGGTTTGACACAGTCAAGGTCTCTCTCCTCTCCTTGAGCTTTACTTATTTCATAGCATCTCTGAAAAACACCAATAGTTAGGTTCTTATGACATATTGGACAGATGTCTCCTTTGGGAACATGCTGAGGAGAGAAATAACAATATTGAGAATCATCATGTAAACCTGGTTTTTTTCTACTTCGACGATGGCCCGTCAAAAAAAACCTACCCTCTTCAGGGGGAAATTCAACAGTGTAGGCGACTTTATTGGTGCGCAAGCTTCGAATAATATTAGAGTACTGAACTTTTGAAACATTCAATACAGTGAACTCTCGTCCCATTCGATGTAAAGCACTCGAGTGTGCATCAGAATTTGAAATGAGGGTTTTATTATCAAGTTCGGGAATTAATCCTAGGAATTGAGGATCAGCTGATAGACCAGTTTCTAGGATTTGTATTCGTTCTGCAACAGAACCAAAAAAATCAGATAACCGTGTCAATTTTATATTAGAGCCAAAAACTCCTTGAGGAGTCATAATATGAGCAGGTATAGCTTCAATCAATGGATCAATATCAAGTATTTGATAAATCCGTTTAGACACCTGTTCTTTCGAATCACACTTTATGAAAGGTCTAGCCATCTTTTCGTGCTTTACTTCCCATAGATCTAATAAATCTCTGAATGATTCTACACTGGTGAAATTTGGAAAAAGGAACACAATATGCGCTATTTTTGATTTCTTTTGGATAGGGAGAGTGAAAATAACTTCAGTTTGTAAAATGAAACGTGTATTGAAATTTCCTTCGAGAAAGTAGATTCCAGGAGAATCTTCAACGAACACTTCTTTTAGGATTTCAGTCCAAATGGTGAATTGACAATCCCCTGTTCCAATTAATTCGATCCCCTTTAATGGCATTGTTTCATTGGTCTTTTCAAGGTGGATTACAGCTTTTTTTTTGTTTTCAATAAACTTTTCAGGTGTTAATTTTAGTGCTTGAGTCCCACCTGCAAACACTGAATGAGCATGCAGATCCACAGTTAGTTCCATTTTTATTCACTTATCGGTTTTAATCGTACTTCATTCGAAGGAGGGCCAGATTCAATTTTATGCTCCAGAATTTGGTCACCGACGAGTTTCAATAATCCCACACCACGAATTGAGTCACCAACCATAAATAATGCTGTATCTTTGGAACTACTTACTGCCCACTTTAATGCTATTGAATTAAAGCCATGTTGGGAAAGAACAAGTTCGATAAGAGAGGTTCGAAATAATCGCTCACAAACCTCATGAATTATTGAGAAGATCGCACAGATATAGGCATGTTTTTTACCTGCATTACCATCACTAAGTCTTATTGATTCAATCTTCGATAAATCACATGCACATCTCAATAGAGATGCATTGGATATAATCGGAGAAAAATTCTTTAGAATATCATAACTAAGATTCAGAAATTGATTATCAGTAAAACTACTTGTTTTATCTTCATAATGTGTGATCGAGGAGGGGATACTCAGAGCTGCTCGTTGTGAATCGAGAATATCAAGATCCCATAAAATCTCACGAAAACTACGAAATAAACTACCCAGTCGTCCCTTTCCGGAACTAAATGCCAAAATAAAATTGTTTTCAATGGCTATTAAGTAAAATTGTTGTTTACTTGATGTTTTTCCATGGATTTCAATGGGCAGTGCATCAAAAAAAGTTCCATACTTTTTGAGTTCCTCACCATAATTTTTTAATAAAAAAGGGATTTTATTAACAAGAGAGATAATTTCAGGTGTTAGCACGATATTATGGATGGCACGAATTGTACCATCAGAAACAATAACGGTTTCTTTATCTGTACAAATTGCACTGATTCTATCTTGGACAATATTGTCTATTCTTGTCAGAAGTATTTTTTTAATATTTGTAAAGACATCATCTAGGTCAAATTGACCGTCTTCATCAGCATTATGTACCTGAATATCATGAATTGCATTTTGAAGGATATTTGTGAACGCATAGGAATGCTGTAACAATTTATCTTGATGAGACCGAGGAATGAACAACATAAAACTTTCAATTCTGTTTTTTCCGCGAGCAGAGGGATCATCTATTGAAAATGAATGAATTAACACTCTACCTTGTATTCCAGTTACATTTATAGGGATAATGGCCGTATCTGGTTCACCTGTTGGTTCTCCTACACCAACTGCCATTGTAAAGAGAGTTGTTGTAACTCCTTGAAGAATTATCTTTGGAATTTCAATATGATCAGCCATGAATGATTTAAGCATTGGACCATGTTCTTCATCGAATATGATATGCGCAAGAAAGAATTGTACACTATAGGCCGATGAATCCTGTAGATTTTTCATACTTTTTACCAATTTGAAATGAGATAATAAGTCTAAACACTGTGTTTCCTTATTTTTCCTTTACTTTGTCTATGATATCTGCCCATTCCTCTTCTTTTTTAGATTTTCTTGGTTTTTTCAGATTATCTTTTACACCTAAAATGTTTAATGCCCACTGTCGGTCTTTTTCTCTCTTGCGCTGTTTTTTCTTTTGTCGATGCTGAGCGGCATCAATCCATGTTTTTAATGCCGCTTCTTGTACCCCACACTCGGTACAGACATATAATTTCTCTTCTGGATTCCAATATAAAGTACCCTTTTTACAATTCTGACAGGGAATACGTGAGTCACGTACAGTAGGTTTGTCCAATACCTGTCATTCCTCTGTGGATAAAATTTCATCAATGTCTCTTTTTGAAATTACATATCCAGGTGTGTTAATTTTTGATGATTTTTTCCGAGGGGTTTGGCTAAGAATCTGGAATATCATATCTACTCCAGGGCCCAATATCAGTTTCAGTAGTTCCAGATCAACGTAAGGATCCGTTAATACTCCAATGAATGCAATATCACCTGCTGCACTAAGAACTAACTTATTATCCTTACTTTCTGAGGTGAATGAAATCCAAGGGGAACTTCCTATTTCATGACCAATTTCAACCATATTAGATTGAATTCCAGCAACGAGTGAGCATAAAATTATACTACTTTCCTTCCCTAAAGTTCCTGCTAAATTAACTTCTTCGATCAGTAAACCATCACTGTCAACACAGAATCCTGAATATATTCCATCAATTGAGTTTACTATATCTGTTAAGACACCTTTAATCGTTTTGTCGTGTTTAGTATTGCCATTCGTTAAAGACACTGCTCGTTCGCCTTGTTCAATTGCATGACTTATAAGGCCGAGCGTTCTTTAATATTTTTAGCTGTGAAATACTCGTGAAGAGTGTAAAGAGATTTAAAAAAATCCTTTTGTAAACAATAG
>JAEOTM010000168.1 GCA_016839815.1 Candidatus Hodarchaeota archaeon | reverse complement strand
CCTCCGCAAAAAAAATTTACTACTTCATCTAGTGCATAATATGGTAATAAAACGATTTCACCAATTGTGAGAAAATCTATGGAAAAGATATCAATAAGTGGCATCCAAATAACTCTGAGAATACTAATTCCCGCGAATAAGAACATTGTTGCAGCAAAATGGCCGAAAACTGGCAGATAAAACGCTAAAGAACCGAGAAAAGTTAGCTTAGAACGTTTACTGAGAAATCCAAGGAATAATAGGACCAGTACCCCGAGAAAACACAAATACCCAATTGGCCGAAGTTGGTTTTCGACTAATAACCGTTGTCCAATTGAATCAACTCCGTAATCAGGAAAATGATCTTCCAGAAATCGATTTATCTGTCTGGGTAGTTCGCTCATCACGAAATCGAGAGCAAAGGTAAACATAAGAGCCAGTATGAAAGCTAGGAAGAAGATATATGGTTTTGATCGATTATTTGATTCTACACTCTCACCAGTTTCAGAAGTGGGCACCACTTTGAAATTCCTCCTCAAGAAGATAAGATTAGACAATCTTTTTTAAGACTATCACTAATTTTAGAAAGAAAATGAAAAATTCTCTTCCTATTCTCTTACTAAGAAATCATATTATCAAAGAGTTATCTTTGACAAATCAAACAAAATTTTTATGTTTGGAGTTCTGTAACTACTTCAATTTCTTAAATATACAGTAGAACTTCAAAAGTTTTAGAAGAATTGAATTTCTTATCAATTGCTTTAATCCTAAAGAAACTGAACTTTGAATTTCGTGGAAATCATTAAATATGTGGAAGTTAATAGGATAAGCATTCCTGATTCTCAGGTAGAGTTGGAGTAAGATCGAAGGAGGAAAGTTTTTCGGACTTATTCCAGAGAAGAGATGACCACATCACCTTAATCATGATCAATAGCGCATTGGTCATATTGGGTGTTATAAAAGCTTATGCTTGAGTTGTAAATAGGTAATAAGAACTCCTGAGATTAATTCGTTGAGTATGGTGCTTTTTATATCCAATAATTCAGATAATTTTCATCATCTTGCGTTTATTCTCAATGGAAAAAATCGTTGTGCAATCTTTAGATGCCTCCTTGAGAAACCAAATAGTATTGCAGAAATTGCCAGAACTACTTTTATTCCCATCTCGAATGTTTCTCGGGTTATTAAAACTATGAAAACTAAAGCAATTGTCGAAAAATTAACCCCTGATCTTACACGTGGATGTTTATATCAGCTAACACCATTAGCTCTTGAATTAAGAGAGGAGTTCGAGAAATATTACTATTTTCGACACGGGAATTAAATATTTCAACTATTTCTCTTCTCGTATTTCTTTTTCTTTGCCCCACTCTTGACTTTTTGGCTCATCTGGGATTGTGACTACTACTTTTATGTGTGTTAACTCTGGTAGCACTTTTTAATAAGTTTTTAAAGAATAAATTCGTCTTCTGAAAGGATAAGGGGTTTAGTCTGTACTTCTTATTTAAGTTAATTAAAGAATTACAGATATATTTAGATCAAATCGTGATTTTGAATATAACATTGAGCGTCCCTTTATAAACTGACTTTTCAGATATAAATTGAAGAGAGGACAATCGAAATACAGCAATACACACCTAGAAGGATGAGGATATCTTTTGTATGCTCTGGTCTTGCCTTTCTAATAAATAAGCTATTTATTCTAGTGATAAATCTGGAAAGCTGTCTAGGAAGAGGGAGGATAAATGAAGTCTTCTCACAATAGGCTACATATGCATCTGGTTTTTTTTCGTGAAGATTGAGCTCCTCCTGCATGGCAATTCCAATTATGATTAGGGCTGAAATTACCCAAGGAAAGCTTGGAATAGGGACATACCCTCCAAATGCGTATGGGAATGTCCCCACTTGAATCAAAATCCCATAACTCCACATTAGGAGTCCCAGGTATTGGGGATGGCGGGAATATTTGTAAATCCAAAAATCATGGATTAATTGTGAGGTATACTGTCCATATATCCAGGTCATTACACTGAATAGAAAAATAAGCATCCCTGCACTTATCATTGCGTTACTGAAACTAATTGCAAAATCGTATGCATACACCTGTTTTCTTCCTCCCAGGATTGCTATTAGCTCCATTAAGGGTGTTCCTCTTCCCAAAACTAGTACTATTTCCCTTAGTAAATGATATGGGAATAGTGCAATGTCCCCAAACATGAGAAGATCTATGGAAAAGATATCAAGGAGTGGTATCCACATAACTCGGAGAATGCCAATTCCTGCAAAGAGAAACATTGATCCGGCAAAATGGCCGAAAATTGGTAGATAAAAGGCGAAAGAACCGAGAAAAGTAAGCTTTGAACGCTTACTAAGAAATCCGAGAAAGATCAACAGTAATACGCTTAAAAAGCACAAATACCCCAGTGGTCGTAATTGGTTTTCCGCTAATGTTTGTGCAATCGAATCAACACCATAATCAGGGAAAGGTTCTCTAAGTAGCAAACATATCAGTCTTAACAATTCACTCATCAAAAAATCGAGAGCAAACATGAATATAAAAGCTAGGAGGAGAGCTATGAGGAGGACATATAGTTTTGATCCATGATTTGATTCTACACTCTCACCAGTTTGAGAAGTGGTCACCACTTTGAAATTCCTCCTAAAAAAGACTAGATTAGACAGTCTCTTTTAAGAATATCACTGATTCTAGATATAAAATGAATAATTCTCATCCCCATCAAATTCCTGTGGTTCATCATCGGGAAAGATTACAGGAAATTCATCTGGGTAATTCTCGTGTGCATAATTGAATATTGTTTCAAGAGAATAACCTGGATTTCCCCCATATTCTTGTATCCATGAGATATTCAAAAAATATTGTGTCCATAATCCGTTTTCATAATATTCAAGTCCAAAACTTGTACCATTGTCCATACAAGCGGTTGTACAAAAAATTTGATCTCCATTATCACTATTCATTAGATCTGGACCAAACCCACCAGAATAACAATGCTCTATAAATACAAATACTTTAACACCATCACGTAAATTATCGAAAATTGCATTTAATTCTGTATCAGTTACATTTCCATCTTCTTCTTCTGATTCCGGATCACCACTATCCCAAGCACATAGATAACTACTTCCTTGACCATCACCACCACCATGACCTGCAGTCGTAAAGATTATGGAATCTCCTGAAAAGGCATCACTTATTAAATCATTTAAATACTGCGTATAGTTTGCCTCTGATGCAATATCATCATGTCGTGGGTAGTTTGCCGTATTCCCATCTCCCAGTATTTTACAATCATATCCTTTGCTATTTAAAAAATTATACCAATCAGTGGCATCTTCATCACAATAATCTAAATCATCTACATCTTCACTTTTATAATCAGAAATTCCAACAATTAAAGCACGTTTAAAGTTAATAGTAGCATCTTTCCTTGTCGTTTGAAAAGGATAAATTGTTGTTCCAACGTATTTCGTTCGATATCCCTGTTTTTCACATTTCAAAACCACTGATATTGGTTGAAAGAAAAAATCGGGATATTCAACAAAATAATACCCATTTCCATCAGTATAATCGTGATCCTTATAGATCCCATTTTTCAGTAGAGTGACTTTTACATTTGACAGGTCTTCCGCTGAGGTATTATCTATATAACCTTCCACAGCACCTGTATCAGTGGCAAGAACTCCAAAGACCGGCATGATAGTCAATATAATAAAGAAAAGAATTAGAATCGACTTAAGTTTTTTCATTTTTACATTCCCCTTATTCCTCATTCCATTTATTCCACAATTTCAAATATCGTGGACGACTCTCTTGTCAATTTCCTTGTTAAGAGATCATATTATCAAAGAGTTATCTTTGACGAATCAAACTAGATTTTTGTGTTTGGAGTCTTACAATTAGTTAAGATATTATTAATTACTCATTAGTAGTTAAATTTATGAACAAGGAATTCCCAAAAATTAAGGTGTAAGCTGATGTCTTCTCAAAATCGTGATACAGTTATTCAAAAGATGGAGAAATTAGGAGCAAAATATCTTCTATTACAATTTACAGGCGCTGATGGTAATCTCAAAGGCGTTGAGCTTTCTAAGAGAGCTTTTAGTAAAATCGATCAGGTTGGAGTGGATGGTTCATCGATTGGATTTCTAAGAACCAAACGTTCAGACATGATAATTGTACCTGATCCTTCAACGGTAACATTAGTCCCTTGGCAGGATAATACTGCCTGTGTATTCTGTGATTTACGAAGTACGGATTCAAATGAAAGACTAGCAGCTGATCCAAGGGGGATTTTAGCTCAGAT
>JAEOTM010000167.1 GCA_016839815.1 Candidatus Hodarchaeota archaeon | reverse complement strand
TTCAAGTATATGTGCTTATTTCAATTTATCATATTCTTTGGTTAAATCCGTTAAAAAGCTTCCTGTTATATCTAATAACTTAGTTGCACTGTCAGAGGTAAGATTTATTTGATATGTTGTATCCAAGCGGTTTCGTGAATATACAACCCATGATACTGGTTCTAATAATTTTTCTGTATACTTGTTTCCTGTTGCTGTTATAGCTGCTATGGATCGCTGTACAGGATCATCTGAATTGGCTCCCCACATGAGGGGATAGACATAACGTTTTTTCGCTTTCTTTCGAAGGACTAATGTATCATCGGTGGTTCTAGTGTTAACCACTGATTGTCCCAAAAACCGATTGTTGGAGACAAGAATAATATTACCAGTAGGGAGTGTTATTTTGGTGTAATTTACTGTTATTTCAGCCACTCTACCTTCTATTTTCGTATCTGGAAGAATGATGTAATCTCCAATCAAAAACGGTCTGGAGGCCATGATGTACAGTCCTGCTAGAAAATTGCCCATGGTTGTTGTTGATGCAAATCCGATAGCAGTTCCTAAAATAGCTGAAATTCCGAGTAGTGTTCCTTGAAAAGCAGGAAAGTTGTTCAAAAAGGCTATGATTCCAAAAGGTATAATAATCATCCTTCCCATGACTCGTAACGTGTTGATAACAGTAGAAGTCATCTTTAGCTCCGCTGCTTCGAGAATTACGCCCCAAATCTCCAGCAATAAGATAGTAATGAACATCCATATTAGTAGGAGAATGAATAAGTTCAGAAGCGATTCGTAAGTACCAGGTTGCTTGGTTAGCTTATCAAATTCTGTTTCAAGAACTTCATCATATCCAAGATTATGAGAAGTAATGATACTGAATACTATTATTAGGTAGATTAGTAAGAACAGGAGCTTGATTTTTCCAATTTTCATGAAATACTCATCCACATAGCGTTTTAATAAAGATTCTTCCATAGTGTTCGAAATTTTTTTTTAATTGAGGTTATCGATTTTTTATAAATTCCTTTTGCCTCAGTATAATATTTTAACGATTACAGTTCTATTCAGTTAAAGGGGGGATTTTGGATGCTTAAATATGGTAATGGATCTTTTACAAAGATCTAAACCTTAAAACATTTAAATGACTTCTTTTTAACTAATCAGTCTTCTTTTTATAATACGAGGTTTAAATTTGAATCGCTAATATTCCTCGTTTATTATCCACATGAAATCAAGCTAATTTCTCCATTTAAATGTATAAGTGATAAAACAGAAAGTATTTTTCCACTTACTACACCAATCTTCCAATTTTATCCTATTTTCTAAGTCATCAAATCTATTTATATTAAAATTCATTTCATTCTAAACGGATGAAGACTACTCCCTAGGACGTGAAAAAGACATGACAAAAGTGTACCACTGTGATCGGTGTGGTAAGAATATTACAGCTCTTTCAACCAGTGGAGTACCTAAACAAGTCCGAGCTCATAATAGATTAATTCATGGAGTTTCTGAATGTTCTACAGCGCGTTTTCTTGAGTTACGTAGGAGAATAGATCGTTCTACGGATATAGAATATCCAAATTTGAATATTAACCTCTTAAACTATAAATCTTCTGTTTGGTTTTTTTGTTGCATGTTGTTCAATTATCATTCGTACTCCCTTTATTTGGATTTTAAAGGCATCTAGTAAGCCATTGTCTCTATAAATGGCTGTTGTAATCTTAAACAAGTGAATATTTAAATGTTTTCTATTTAAGTGGAGGATAATTTGAATTCTAATGAAAAAAAGTGGTTTTATTTTACCTCGTATGAATAAATCGTGAACAAAACAGGTTCCTATTCTTTAATCCACTTTATCCATATCTAATTTGAAGGGAGTTGTGTTATACTGAGTTTCTTCCGTCTCCTTCTGAACGAAATTGATATATATTTTTCATTCACTTTCTCTATTACTTTATTAGGTTTTTTAGTCTTTAATTATAATATATAGAGTGTTAATTAGACGAATAGAAAGTTCTTGTGTTTTTAACTTTCCTAGACCACCCCTTTCTTCCCCATTAGTCTTTTTCCTAAGTTAATATTTGTTCTTGTTTTTGTTTTAGTTATCATTCCCGGATTTTAGCCTGGTGTTTCTTTCAAAGCTATTTTTATATACACTCTTTTTTTATACCTGTTTACTTAAACAATTCTGGGAAAACCCGTTGAATCTCTTAGACTTCCGCTTGAAAAAAGATGACTTACTTAACTACTCATCTCGATTTGATCTAAGTTTATTGGAACAATTCGGGCTGAAAAAGATGATCCTTTTACCCGATTTTTGTCCTGGAAAGAGTTATTTACCCGTAGGCACTGTATCGCTCTTTGATAAAGAATCACATACTCCCACTCCTTCTTTTATTGGTCGAGATATTGGTTGTGGGATGAGTTTTTTTCAAACTGATATTTTTACTGAGCAATTAGATCTTCAACAACTCGTGGATCAGGTTTCCGCATTGTTAATTCAGGATTCTGGTACTGAGTTTACTCTTGGTAATCATTTTATTGATCTTTGTCAGGATAAGAACGGCTTCCTCTTTTTTCTCATTCATGCTGGATTCAAGCAATATGGTATGCATATTGTTACACAAGGTTTTACTGGGGACACTTATTTGCGTGAAGTGGAAAAGAATGTCAGCCTGGCTTCTTCCAACCGTATTCGACTTGCTCAAGCTGTCTATCAGGTATTAAATCTCGATGTGATTCCTCCTGTTCTTGATAAACCCCATAATACAGTTCGAGAAACCGAAAAAGGGTATCTTTACCGAAAAGGAGCTGTAGAGCTTTTTTCTGATGAATTATCCATTTTACCTTCTAATCTTCTCCATCCTATTTTTCTTATTAAAGGAAAACGTCAAATAAACGATTTAGAGAATTCATTTTCTCATGGGACTCTTAGAAGGGGAAGTTCTAACGATCATGAACGTACTCAAATTGACTATCTCCAATTGCGACAGCAAATCAAAATGCCTCAAAATTTAAGTCAAGACAGTTTAGTCCGTCTTCTTCCTACTGAATATGAGGATTTTTTTTCTTATTATTCCTATTTCGAGGATTATGTTTCTATCGAAAAGTCTTTTCAAATTATTGGTTATCTTGGATATAAGCATGATTAGGTGGTTTTCTGCTTTTATTCTCGTTTGAATTGCGAGTATTCAATTTGTTAGTGTTACACTCTCACAATTAGTGAATTCAAGTGGATTAACTCCGTTGACACGAATCTAACGTGTAAAAATCAAGCTTTCGAATAGTCCCTGTAATAATAATCATTTTAAGGATTAGTTGTCTTGTTCAGAAATGCCTTGAATTTAATGAATATGTTTAATGTTGTTATATAATCACACATAATGTCAGAGTGAGCTAGAAATCGGAAGTTAAAGAATGATTGGTCTAAAAAAATCAATCCTTTTACTCAAGGGTGAAAATAAGCTAAACGAGTTTTTAATGAGGTTAGAGCAACAGAAAAAGGAGTTGTCATCATTACCTCCCGTTTTCTCCGAGGTGAACTTTGTATTCTCCGATGGAGCAGAGGAGATAAATGTATTGGATTTCGACATGGCTGTACTGTTGACCAATCCAGATGAAAGACTATGGAGGATTGTTCTCGAGGCAGAGAAACAGGGTGTTCCGACCCTTAATCAGAGTAAGTTAATCTTAAAGTATAATGATTGCCTAAAAACACAATTAGATTTACATAGATGGGGTTTTCCAATTCCTCAACTAGGAAAAACTGGAATTAAAAAAAGGCGTTTTCATGAATCAAGAAAGAATGGAAAAAATTCCTTTTCACAATGGAATTCCAACTTAGATCAGGATCCCGAATCGTGGTATACTGAAGAATTGATTGATGGTGATTTGTATAAAATTAAAGTATTGGGAAGGCAAACCCCTTTTGTTGTTCAGATCAAAAAGAATGGAACAGGAAGTGAACAGCGTATTGATCGAACTAGAGACCTTTTCTGGTTATCTGAAATTGGCTTAGAGATCGCTCTCAAAGTGGGAGCGGATCTCCTTTCTATTGATATCGTACTAGAGTCCAGTTCTGGAATCCCTTTTTGTATTGATATAAATCTGGGAAATGCTCTTACAGGCGTAACTAATGGAGCAATTGAGCTTCTTACTTATTTAGCAAGGAGAGTTACCGAAAAGGAACAACACCCCCACCTTCCCCCCATATCAACTAAAACATAAAATTAATGTAATTCTGTTTTTAATGACCTTTTTCACTTTTATTGACGAAGTCTACGATCCTCCTCTTTAGAATTCAGGTAATAGGTCACTAGATTTTCTAAATCTAATAAAATTTCTTTCTTCAATCAGAACTTTCTTGTTTTTGCAAAATCTCAGTTTTAAATACATTTTAAACATAGTGACCATTTTGAATTCCAATCTACTCCTATGGATACATATTTCTCTGATTTTAATTTTTGATGTGAAATCATGAAGTGGTCTCCCCTATTAGTTACCAATTGTCTTCGTTTCGAAAGAGATAGAGCATTTCACCTCCATCCAAACCTTGTTGTTATAATACAATTGTATTTTTAACTCCTTTCTACAAGTGAACCTTTCTCTCCTTTGGAAAGGTTCTTATAGAGGGATGTTCCTGCATTTTTTCAGATTTGGTTATTGTTTCTACAACCGTAACCAAGTCATTTTCAATTACTAAAGTAATTCTTTATCACACAGGAGTCAACGGATATGAAAGATGGACCTGATCCAAAAAACAAGTCTAAAAAGGAACCCGA
>JAEOTM010000166.1 GCA_016839815.1 Candidatus Hodarchaeota archaeon | reverse complement strand
TTTTGTGATATCTAACCTAGTTAGAATAATCACGATTTCTGATTATTAGGACATTTTTGATACTGCTTTGTACGGGGAATATTTCACAGTATCTCAATACAGAAACTAAATCAGCTTCTTCGTCTTCTTCTGATATTCCTTGTACTCCTCTCTGGATGTCTTCACAATCCCAAAGAATGGCGTTTACCGTGGGTTATATACAGTTAAACATGCCCCGACCCCTAAAAATCGCCCTTTTTTCTTACTACTTATTCATCCTTTGATTTAGATATAGATCCATTTGCCAATGATCCTAATAACCTGATCATGGTTGTCTTGCTCAGAAGTTCTCTAATTTCTGTTTCAGATAACTTTTTTCTTGATTCTGAACAGGAAATATCCTTTATCAGACATGAAGCTTTTACAACGATTTATTCCCTACTTCATGAACTAGGATTTAGTTATGGCCAAAATTTGCTTTCACAAGTAATTGTAGATGAATATGGATCTCCTGATTCCAGTTATCATGACAATCATCTTTTTAACTATTGGAAAAGTCGTTAAACTCTCAATAGTGGCAATTCTGATGCCGATAAGTCAGATCTTTTATACTTCTGATTATCTTCTTTAAGATATAATAATTGTTGGTGTTCAACTTGGATTATGAGATTACTAACATATCAATTTTTCGAAGAAGCTAAGAGAGGAAGCGTAATTATTGCTGTATACTATTAGATATTCATTTACAGTTATTGGCCGTCGAAAACGGAATTTTATCTTAACTGCATTCGTAGTAGCTCTAGGGATTTCTTTAGTTGTTCAGACTCAAATCCTTGAAGGTACGATTGAACGAAACTATAAAGACATAATGATTGAATCGTTTGGAAATACAGATATTCTAGTTTATTCTGTTAATCAGATCTATTTTCCTCAAAATGTTTCTGATATCCTCATTCAAGAGTTCGATAATGAACTTGAGGGAATTTTTCCCCAAATTACTTATTCAGTTACCGCTTATTATCCTGAAAAAGGTCAATTTGAACAAGGAGTTATCCTTGAAACTATCGGTGCTGATTTCAACAGTTCATTCTGGGGCGGACTTTACTCCAATTCTACTGGGTATGAGCTAGAAGTTCCCTTACTGGCAAATAATGAGGTTATAATCTCTCCTGAATTGGCAGATTCATTAAATGTTTCTATAGGTGCCCAAATCACGATCAATTTATTTGATGAATTTGGTAATCCCTTTTTCCACAATGTTACAGTTGCGGATATTTACATTTATCATGAATATGGGCGAACTGGGGATCCAAGTGATTTCAGGAAAATTTTCATGAGTGAAACTGCGGTCCAATCACTTGTACCGACATCTATTGATAGTCCGATTACGAGAATTGTGATGGGAATTGAAGACCATGAAAACAATGCTTTTTTAGGAATTGAGAAAACTTTTGGGGTAAAAAGATTGATCGAAACCTCCCTTAACACTTTTTTTCCAGAATATCTACTTGAAGTAAATCCTATACGAGAAGATAGTCGTCAAGGTCTCGAGGAGGGAATTTCGAGTTTTACTAGCATTTTCCAGATGTTTGGGGTTGTAGTAGTTATTGCAGGATTATTATTGATTACAAACATCCAATTAATGAATATGGAGGAACGGGAACAACAAATTGGTATGTTACGTGCTATCGGTGCAAAGAAGAGGGAGATTTTCTTTTCCTATTCCATAGAAACTGTCCTCATTGGCATTCTTGGGGGCATTTTTGGCCTTTTACTGGGTATTGGTATTGGTGTTTGGCTCAACGGTCTCAGTCGAGACATGTTATCCAGTATGGGTAATCCTGAAATGACTCAATCGATTTTTGATATCGTTGTTGAGCCAGGTACGTTAGTAATCTCTCTCATTGCAGCAATTGGTCTATCAATTGTAACAGGTATGGTTCCTGCACTACGAGCAAGAGGGATTTCTATAATCGAAATTGTTCGGGGTTCGAAATCGAAAACTGCTAAAACATCACTGAATGGTAAAAAACCTAAATGGCCAGTCCTTCTTGGGGGAATATTTCTCTTTCTCGGATCTTTAACTTTGATTGAGCTAATCCAAGCAGGTCAACCATTCTATGCCCCAGAAGGGTTTCGAAATATTGAACAGGAGGCAGCACAGAATTTTGAGGCATTATTCTATATTGGTTTGGGGATAATTTTTCTTAGTTTCAGGTTACAACAATACCGAAGATTAAGTTTGACAATTGGGGGTCTTCTATTAATCGCTCTTACAGTCTGGGGTTTTCAAATAGCTGTTGATTGGGCTAACGAGGGTGGCAATGCGAATAATGTTGCTATGACTGGTTTACTGTCTGCAGTTATCGGTGCTACAACAATAGTGGGAGCTAATTTGGAAACTCTTACCACTGGTCTTAGGAGATTCTTTTCTTTGAGTAAAAAAACAAGAGCTACTGGTTTAGTTGCTACTCGGTATATTAATGCCAGAAAATCTCGTGCTGTTTTGACTTTTGCTACTTTTGCTGTAATACTCTCACTTAATTTCTTCATTGGCTCATATGCTGAGACACAAATTAAAGGTTCAAGTCATACTTGGGAAAACTATATGTCTGGAGTCTCTCTTGTAGTAGAGTCTCAATCCCCCTTTAATCTCTCCGCCGTTGACTATCCAGGGATTCTCCAAAACCGATTTAGTGAGATAAAACAAGTATATCCATTAGAGGTTGGTATGATTCTACCTTTTGATGGTGCTATTTCTGAAATATCTCCTGAAAGAGATATTTTCTATTCTAAACTGGTGGCTATTAATCGATCTACCTTTGTTAATGAAAATGAAGAAGTTTTATACCCCTTTACATTTGATGCTTTACTAGCAAATTATACTAAGCTTTCAATGATCAATCGAATGAAATCTCAAGATGCAGCACGTGAAGAATCTAAGGATTTTTGGGATGTCTTCTTAAACGGACAAAAAATCCATCGATTAACAAAAGAACCTGTGGATCCTGATGATCCGGATGGATTGCCCATTTTTCTTGGTGAACGTCTCTTTTTTCTCGATATTGGGGATATTGTGAGTTTTCCTACCTCTAATGGAAGTTTAATCGAAATGATCTATGGTGGATCGTTAAATTATTTCCCCTCGTTTGATATGCGGTCAAATGACTATCCTCTCGGAATTATTGTTAACAGTGATTTTGCTTCCCAATGTTCTATTCTGGGATTTGGAACCAAGGAATTTTTGATTGAAACTACGTATGGCTATGAATATGATGAAAATGAAATTCTAAGCGGAAAAATAGAAGAATTTTCTAATCTCCAAGGTCCTGAATCTCTATTGGTGTTAGGAGATGGAAGATTTTATGGAATCACTACTCATCATTTGTGGGATGTTTTTTATGCTTCCTACTCCGTAAATGCGAGTGCATTGAATTTCCTGCAAACATTCATTGCATCTGGACTTATTATCGGGGTAATTGGACTTTTAGTTGTCTCTCATAGATCAGTAAAAGAGCGAAAACGAGAAATTGGTATGTTGAGATCAGTGGGTTTTTCAAAGAAAGCAGTGTCACTAGCAGTATTATTAGAATTACTATTTTTAGGAGTTTTAGGATACTTGGTTGGTTTCTTAACAGGAAATTATCTTGCTTGGGTTTTTGCAGATATCGTGAATTGGAAGTTAATGATCCCTTGGACTCAAGTGAGTTTGTATGGTGTTTTTATCATGGGTTCAGTAATGCTTGCTGCATTGATACCAGGTTGGTTGGCTGCTCGAATTCCTCCAAGTGAGGCGTTAAGATATCATGGTTAGGAGTATGTAAAAAGATGACTGATGATATATTGATTTTAGAAGATTTGCATAAGGTGTATGGAGAAGGAACTCCAAACTCTGTTCATGCTTTACGAGGAATCAATTTAAGGATTAAAAAGGGTGAAATGGTTGCAATAATGGGGCCATCAGGTTGTGGGAAAACTACTATGCTCAATATATGTGGTGGCCTTGATACTCCGACCTCCGGGACAGTAAAAATTAACGATATTGATATTTCTACTTATGATGATACAAAAATGACTCGTTTTCGTCGTGATAATGTTGGATTTGTCTTTCAATTGTTCAATTTATTCGACTATATGAATGCACAAGAAAATGTGATGATTCCGTTACTAGCGCAGGGAATGAGATATTCTGAAGCAACTCGAAAGGCAACAATGATTTTACGCGAAGTTGGACTAGGAGATAGAATTTATCATTCCCCATCTGAACTTTCTAGTGGCCAACAACAGAGAGTAGCTGTTTCAAGAGCATTAGTTACACATCCAGTCATAATACTGGGAGATGAGCCAACTGGAGATTTAGACTCTGTTACTTCAGAAGATATTATGGAAATGTTCAAACGTATTAATATCGATAATAAACAGACCCTCATACTTGTAACACACTCGAAGTGGATTGGAGACCAATGTGGTCGAATTATCAGGCTCAGCGATGGTCGTGTTGTAGGAGAATAAATATTATGAGTGATAATTTAGATTTGGATAAAGAATTGGCAGTAGGTTTTCTTATAGATAAACTTAATCAGCTTGGTAACAAAAAGCTTCAGAAAAGACTTCATAAGCTATTAAAAAAAGGCCCAATTGGTAGAAAAATGGAACCTGAGGTCGGTGAGTTTAATACTTTTATGTTAGCAAATACACGCTACAATAATAGTGATTTTAATGATGAAGAGTCCAGAAAATCTATAGAAAACTCATTATCTACGTTATACCAGGAATATGTAAAACAATCCGCAAAGCTCCTACGATCACGAACAAAACGTAATCGTTCTGAGCTTGAATCACATAAAATCCTAGCGAATTTCCTCACATCAATTCCAAAATGTCCAGCTAACCCTGGAAAATTGATAACCAAAGAAAATCAGAAAATGATTGAGTACGTTGAGAAGAGTCTTCTCCATATCATTGAACGATCTTGGATAATATTTTGGGCCTTCAAACAAAAAGGTGAGGATAGAATCAAAGTTCAAGGCAAAATATTTCACCGTAAATATGATGTAGATACCTCTTCTTCAGCTTTACATACGTTTGATGAGCTTTTGATATTAAATTTCGCCCGTCCGTTTTTGAAAGCTTTAGATCAACTACTTCAAGATACCAATAATCGTGTGAATAATATAGAGGATGCATTTAATGGATCTGATAAGATTGAAATCATTAATCCTAATTTATGCTCTGAAGCATTCGGAATTCTTTCAGGGGATTTAGTTGGAGGAATTGATGCACTCCGTACAATCATTCGTCAAATCGCACGAATTGCAGAAATCCAAGGTTCAGCGAAAGAAGAAATTGAGATTCTTAATGGTTTTGGTGAGGATATAAGAAAAACTGTCAATAATGGAAAGAATCTACTGGAACTGAAATCTAATTTTGAAAAATTAATTGAAACCTTACAAAATTTGCAAGTATCTATCAGGCATCTTGCTAAACAAGCTATAGAGGGAAAGATTGAGATTAACCTTGAATATTTTCATTCAGCTATAATAGAACTGCCCATTCAATTACGAGAAATGAAAATTTGGGCTGATAGATTCATGGATATAGCTTTCTTGTCTCCAGAATCAGGTAGGGGAATTTGGACCTTATCTAAAGAGAAAGACAAGTTGAGTCAGGAATTTGATCAGGATATTATCATAAAAGCTTGTGAACTTCATAAAACCTATAGACCATCTACTAGCACTGTATATGCTCTCAGAGGTACAAATTTAGAGGTTAGAAGAGGAGAGTTTCTTGCAGTATTAGGGCCTTCGGGATCAGGCAAAACCACCCTCATTAATATGATGGCTGGATTGGATATCCCTGATCGTGGTGAAGTTTTTCTCTGGGGGAAAAGGATATCTTCAATGAGTGATAATGATCTTTCTGATCTCCGTAGAACAAAAATAGGTTTTGTATTTCAGAGTTATTTACTGGATCCTCGTTTAACAGTGTATGAAAATGTCGCTCTTCCAGCTAAAATGGCCAGAAAGACAGAAAGATTAAATGAACGAATAACCAAATTACTGGAAAGTCTCGGTTTAGCGGATTATGCTGATCAAGATCCCACTAAACTCTCTGGAGGACAGATGCAACGAGTCATTATCGGTAGATCTTGTGTAAATGATCCTTTAATAGTGTTTGCAGATGAACCCACTGGGGATTTAGATAGTGAAACTGGGAGACAAGTTTTATCTTATTTCCGGAAGCTTTGTGATGAAAAAGGAATTGCTTTTGTTGTTGTAACTCATGATCAGGAGATGTCTTCTTTTGCAGATCGAATTGTTCAGATGAAAGATGGACTGATTATTGGAGAATAATCCAAGCACTTGGTTCCCCAGAAAAACTTCCCCACACTCATTTTCATATCTCAATCGAAAACGTTCGATATTTCCATTTCTGAGCGAAAACCTTGATTTTGATATGTTTAATTTTATGATAGTGGCTACAACGGATAATAATATTTCCAGTATAAGTGCTTATCCTCTCTACATCGAAATAACTATTGCAGAAATTATCAACAACTACAAAGACTTTTGATCTACAAGTAAACCAGAAATGAGCCTTTTTAATAGGAATTTCATGCAAATAGCAGATATTATCGGTTTTTGGACAAATAACAATCTTTTTTCTCGGTTTGATGGTTTGAGTTTTGGATTTATTTTACGATACCTTCGCTTATTTTGTTAATTCATTTTTTCTTGATCATGATCATTTTTGTAACCTAGAATTTCCACCATTTATACCTGACATTAAACGCAAGATATAATGAAACTAGAGGAAAGCCTGACCAGAACTACTAGTAATGAGAATCAGAGCTTTGCCCGACGGGATCGAAAGAGTATCGAGACGACTAATAATGCAAATAGTGTAGGCAGATGGTTGAATCCGGGAATCCCTTTTTGTTTAACTGCTATCTGGGTGACAGTACTCTCGTCATGATGTCTATCTTGCCAATCCAAGCTAGACTCGGTATCTACAGACCTAACCTGGTAGTAGTAGGTCTCTCCCTTGACGACATCGTTATCTGTTATAAAGACTTCACTTTCATCATAGGTATAGTTGCTAGCGGGTTCAAATGAATAACTGTCAATATACTCCCATGAAGGTAGACTACGACTGCACTT
>JAEOTM010000165.1 GCA_016839815.1 Candidatus Hodarchaeota archaeon | reverse complement strand
GATGCTAGTGTGTTTCCATCTCCGCTTGGTATGCCTCCCATACTTACCGTAGTTGCATTCTCGAAGAGAGTAGCTAAATACCTTTTAAATAAAAAATAGAACAACTGCGCACGCTTGGATATTTTCTGAGTATTGCCTAACATGAACGAATACGTAAACACGTTTTTTTACTATTATTTCTGTGTGAGCATCCCACTCTAAATAGATTTAATATATCTTGGAAGGGAAAAATACTTGAATAATGTTCGGGAAAAGGGTCACAAAATTTTTTTTATTAATTCTTATTTTCCAATCAACCATAATAAAAAACATTCATGTATTTTGTATAGATGAATCATTGGGGCTAGGTGCAGGTATAACGCGTGTATGCCCTGATGGAAGCATTATTGAAGTAAACGGTGTGATACTAAGCGATACGGGAAATGTTGTTGGATGGATATATGATTGGGGTGATGGATCACAGACAACTGGATATTTTTCAACATTTCATAAATATTCTGAGCCAGGAATATATAATGTAACAATTACAGGGTATGAAGATACAGGTAATGTAAAAAAAGTATTTTTTATACATGAATATAGTGAGATTGAGAAAACAGATGTTTCTCGCGTAGAATTATCTAACTATTCTTTAGGAATAAAGAGTGGTGAAAATGTATGTGTAGATATTTTAGCATATAATAATCAGGGTAATATGATTTCATTAATGGATAGGAATATTGAAGTCTTTAATCCTGTGGAATACCTTTTAGATGTAGAACTTAATGGTTCTTCGTTAATAATTAAGGCAAAAGAGTTAGATGATAGAGACTATGGTTATGCCTTTTTATATGTATACGTGGATAAACAGGAGGCAATTAAACCTCTAAACATCATCATTAACTGGAATAAGGGAGACTTCACTTATGTTTATGGAGACCATAATGGCTTGTTTTTACCTGATGATTTTTTCAAGTTATCAATATCTCCAGATGAATTGGTTGGAATTATAGATAGAGGGTATCAACTTGGTCAACGGGTTGTTGGGAATAGTTCGGATGGAAGACCATTGTTTCAGGGTGTCTCTTATGCTCCCCCTGTTTATGGTGTAAATGGAAACCCTTTGGGGTTGGGAGATTATGCTCTTCCCGTTGATGGAGTTCCTAGAATCGGTGTAATATTACATGAAATGGGACATAATTTTCACGGCAGAAAGATGTTATTCAATTGTATAGGAATACCAGGCCCATTTTATCAGGAAACCTTAGCTGAGTGGTTTGCCCAATATGCTATGAACACGATTCTAAATGATACCTCAATAGGCCTTGGGGACACTGCCATCGAGGCTTTAGAAGAAAAAGTCTCCTCGGGTATTGAATATCATGACTATGAATACAACAGGTATGTTTCTAATGGTAAACAATTTAATTATGATGATATTTCTGCCAGTCATGCCCTGGTGAAAAAAGTATTTGATTACAGCATTCTACATGGCTGGGATAATCTTGAAAGTTTTTTTACTTATTATGACCTTGTATACATACCTTCATACACAGAGTTAGTTTCTGTACATGGTGGTCTTTGCACTGAAAATAGAGTAACTTTAATGGTGGCATCTTTAAGTGCAGTTTTTGGTGAATTTGTTAAACAGGATTTAACTGAACTAAATTTTCCTGTGAACGATGCTCTATATAATGATTTAATGTTGTTATATTCTAATGAGCCTTCAACTGTTGAACCGGACTCTGAACCAATGCCTGAACCATTAAAAGATAGCGAAGATAGATTTAACCAAACATCAGTTGATGAATTATCAAAGCTTCAAGAAGAATATAATGAATTGTTCTTGAATCATACCCTACTAAAATCGAGATATGAAGAGCTTCAAGAAAAATACGATGAATTAAATATGAAATATGAAGAGTTAGCAGATGAATTAGAATCTAATCTTATCCCATCTTTTCCTCTCTCATCCATTATAATTGGTTTGATAGTTATTTCTTATTTTCTTAGATATATACTTGAATATTAACGAAGATTTGTTTATAAGTTAGATAGAATGACCTGTATAGTTACTAGTAAAAACATGTGGGCATCCCACAACTAACCAAATTCAAAAAAAGAACTATATGTTTTCATAGATCACTTACCTTTTCCTTTTGGATTGTTATCACTTTGCTTACTCATATTATTGTAATAGAATCTCTAGTTTCATACAGAATGGATGAGGTCATAGGAACAATTTACTTCTTAATCCTTGTACCATAAACTTCGCCATTCTATTGAAGTGACTATTCCATGTACGATTTCAATGATATAGTAACCTTGTTGTTCATGGAAAGGAGTAAATGAATCATCACCTGGTTCAATTGGATCGCTATTTTCTTCATCATAATCATGACAGGGAAGTGCTCCGACACATCCAGTGTGGACGCATAGTGCCCTTCCTGTATCTCTATTTACCAATTCAAGCGATAAGCTTTGTTCAGGTTGAACCCACCATTTGTAAGCACCTTCCCATCCATCAGTAGCGTACTTAGAATGTAAATCGTCTATCAAACTATTGCCCCTCCAATATTTGTACATAACCACGTTAGAATCGGTTCCTAGAACGGAATACGTATGCCTACGATGTGTATGACCCGCCAACACCAAAAGCGGGTTTTTATGTTCAACAGTATAGGGTGCATAATTGGTAGCACAGTAAGGATGGAGAATTCTAAGAAATTCCTCAAAATTATGAACAAATGTCTGGGGAAATTCAAGGCTAAGATTAACCAATTCTAGTGGTGGTCCTCCATGTGCACCGTAATGACAAATTGGTGGCGCATGCATGAATATGATTAGATTTTCAGGTGAATTTCTCCACATCCTAAAATTGGCAATTGGTGGGGCTTCTTCCCTCTTCTTTTCCCAATAAAACCCTCTAGTGCGTGGTGTAGCGTCTTGAAGCGTATCCCAGTTTGGCCCGTTATCAAAAAATCCAAGCCGTAAATCAGTTCTGACATTATCTCGGTTTGCATAAGGCAATTCTACTGACCCAGCACCAATTCCTGTAAATATCCCACCTGTAGGTAATGAGAATCCGGAAGCCACCTTCATTAACCCGGCAAGTACTCCAGGAGAATGAAATGCCATGAGAAATGCTCTGTAGTTTAGGTCCACACTAGGATTTGTAGATGTTAACTCTCGATAATCTTCGTCATATTTTTCACCTTGGTTTATAGATAAACCACGTTCTGTATAGAACTCGACTTCTTCCCAATCCGGTATACCCGCACCGGAACGTGCAATTTTAACAGCAGCATCATGGTTTCCTCGTGTAAGTAACTTGATAAGAGCAAATTTCACATTGGTTATATATCCTTCAAGTCCTGGCTCATTTTCCAATATATCATCAATAATAGTTTTAATAAATGCATTATATGGATCCTCTAATATGCCTAAAAGATCAGGACCAAAGATGTAACGATCGTGATTTCCAGGCACTAAATAAGTGGTCACACAATTCATCATCGGCTTAAAAATTTCTTCAAATTCTGACCAATTTGACAACTCCCAAGATTCAGAATTGTCATAATCACGAAGTCTTGCCTCAACTTCATAGACTTTAGCTATGTTATCATTATCTCCAGCCCCTTCCCCAATGAAGAGAGTTCTTCCACCCGGAACATACTCTGTCGCTTCGTTACCGAGTAGTACTTCTTCAAGTACTTCGTACCAATCACCAGCTTCTTGGATCTGCCCTTCGCCTAGCAAAGCTGGTAACTCTTGACCGAATTCACCTAACGCATATGGAATTCCAATTTCTATTCCTTCGCTATTCTCAGTTTGAGCGAAACCTCTGTTAGGATAGAGGTTTAAATTTAAAACATTACTATCTTTCCAGGCATAATCAATTAGATCACCAAGAAAGACCGCGTAGTCAATTTTTCCCTTTTTCCATAGTTCCAGGGCTTCTTGGGCGAGTCTTCGTGCTTGCATATTCCTATTACAATATCGTGGATCAGCGCCTATACTGGAGTCTCCAAGTCCAGCAGCAGCATTATCAAGAGTATCTGCCTTCTCTTCGACATGAATATCTGATGCTACAAGTATTCTTATGGTTTTAGGTAATTCCTTCATTAGAGTGAAAAAGCGATCAATGGAAGTTGAGAATCGTTCATTATCTTCAATAACTCGTAAATATGTAGTTGTTCCTACTTGCACTCTTTCAATTTTTTCCTTTTTTGGAAAAGTATGAGTTAGACCAAGTATGAAGGTGTTTGCGCCACTTGCCTCACCATTTTCCAACGCTGTCTTTAGATCTTCAAGATCTTCTGGTTTAACACGAAGGAAAATAGGTAAATCAACTACATTCCACCAAGTAGAACCCCATTGGTAGAAGAATTGATGTTGTTTCAAATCATTAGTAATTTCTTGAGGGAATCCGTAAGGATGTCCGGGAACTTTTGAATCACTAGGGTCTATAATTTCACAGGGAATCTTGATATCTAATTCTTCACATGGAGAATATAGATAGAACTTATCTTCTGCTTTTATTACATCATAAGTAACACGAAGATTGGATACTGACATGTATACATAGAAATCTAATCCTTCTTGGAGATGTTCAGTTAAAACAATAGGTTCAGTACTTGGAGGACCCCCTCCTGGTGGAGGGTCCCAATATGAATACCATGACCTATATACACGAGGATCATATAACCAAGTTGATCGTAAATAACGATAATCTGGATGACCTAAACCGTCTTCAAATCTTCCTGTTCTATGATATTTACTTAAATACATTCGTGCCCATTGGGACTGTATAGAATAGGCTGACAACCCTTCCAAAGGATCTGCCCATCTTTCATCCACCATTTCTTTAACCCTCCACATTTATCCAGGAAATGTCAGTTACCCCCTCTTTCTCGAGTCTTAATAATAGAAATCCCGAAGTGTCTCCCTCTTTAGCAGGTCGAGGACCAACTGGAGGGATAGTCATGAGTAATTTATTGCAGTTTTCCCAGTATTGAAGAGGGGGGTATTCTCCAGCATTTAATTGATTTATTGCATTCCAGATTTTTCTGCCAGTCTTGAGGCCGTCAGCTCTGAGTGAATATGCTGACTTAAAGTGAACATGACCGCTAATTACCATTGCAGGTTCTGGAATACGTTCTAAAAGATCGTCGCTACCTCTGAAAATACCATAGTTAGCTAATGATGAGATGACATTAACATAGTCTGCTTCGTGTTGTGGTGCATCTGGTGCAAGACATAATGGAGGACTGTGTGTGAAAACAAGAGTGAAATCGTTTACATCATTTGTAAAAAGATTGTCAGCGACTATACCAAGACCAACTGTTCTATATACATCGCCGTGCTGCCAACCTGGATATGTATACATTCTATCGAGGCCACCTGTGTCAATAAGATAAATATTGAAGGTTCTATCTTCAACCTGAAAACTAAGTTTTTGAGGAAATCCTCCCATCCTTCCCTTTTCAAAGATATATCGTAAATGCCCATAACTATCACTCCAGTGTTGAACTTCCGTACTCCATGTGAGATTTAAACTATTGTTAACGTCAGATTTGCTTACTCCCCAAAAATTATAATGACCATTTTCTGGATCCACATTAGCGAGTGGAGCACTTCGGTTCCGACGATCGTGATCTCCAATATTCCAAATAAGTGGTATATGGAAGAGTTTAGGGGTTCGTGCGCGCATAGGATCAAACCAAGGACCAGGAAATGGAGATGAAAGTTTTGTAATCTGTTCAAAATCTTGCCAATTAGAATCTTGAATAGGTCGACCATGATGGCGTTGTTCGTCAGTATTTAAACTTAGTCCAGCTAATCCAGGATGATAGTGATTGATACAATCTCCGTTTAATACTAAATAATCCAATCTACCTTTTTTCCATAGTTCAAATACTCTACGAACAAAATTCTTGATTTTTCTATTGACGGGTTCACCCGAAATATTAGTATTGAGAATATCATCGTTTATTTCCGAATAGTGAAAATCGCTAGAAACTCCTAAAGTCATCTTTTTTGGATTTTCATGACGTTTAATTATCAAGAAATCTTTCCAAATATTTGTAAGCTTAGTCCTTGTATCGCTTTCTTTCAAAGTACGTATAAGTTGACTCCCTGTTGTAATGGAACCACTTTCTGTATCTTTGTATGTCCACTGATGTACTAGATGAAGTGGAAATGTATTGAACTTCGCTTTTTCGAAAAGTGTACCAACTTTTTCAAAAGCCTCATCATTTAACTGTAACTCGAAGTCCAGCACAAGAATATCTAATGGTTCTAGTGAACGGTGAATTTCTGAAATTAAATAATAAGGAACACCATATGTTGGATAAATTGTAGAACCCCAATATCCTTCTCTGAACGATTGCCATAGCTTTTCAGGAAGCTTATAAAAATTAATTTTCTCTAATCTATGTAGTTTAGCATATTCACTTTCTGAGATTGGTTT
>JAEOTM010000164.1 GCA_016839815.1 Candidatus Hodarchaeota archaeon | reverse complement strand
CAATAACCAATTGTTCATCTGGCCTCACAATCAAAAACTGACCACCGATACCTAAACCATTATAGAATTTTAAATAACCACTGACTTCTTTTCTCCACCAAAGATAGCCATATTCAGAACTGGAAGGTTGAATTGAGAGGTGAACCCATTCCTGAGGGACAATTGATGTTCCATTCCAGGTGCCATTATTCAGGTAGAGATAACCAATTTTAGCCAGATCAATAGGTTGTAACCATAAACCAAAACCGCCCATAGTAATACCCATAGAATCATTCCACCAATGATAATCAGTGATGTTAAGCGGTGAGAATAAGTATTGATGAGCAAAAGCTGTCGTATTCATACCTGTCTTATTGTGAATTATTGCAGAAAGAAGATGAGTGGCTCCAGAATTGTACTCAAATTGAACACCAGGAGAACGGGCCATAGGCTGATCGAGGACATATTGAACCCAATCATCACTATGAACCATCTTGTAAGTATCATAAAAAGGATCAAAAGGAATATTTTCCATTCTTGTGGCCGATAAATTGGAAAGAGATTCATAGTCATGTTTATCAACAGTACCAATATATCCCAGTTCAAACCATTCTAAACCCGATTGCATGGTCAAAAGATGACGAATGGTCAGAGCTTGTTTGTCAGCATTCACATTAGCAAAAGTACGACTTGTAAAAATATCCAAAACTGGTTGATCAAGATCAGTAATATAACCAGAGGCGTTAGCAATTCCTACAAGAATACTTAGTACACTTTTTGTCACCGATTGTAAATGGTGAAGGTTAGAATAGTTAAAATATTCGTAATACTTTTCGTATACCAAAAACCCATTTTTTATAATAACGACACTATCAATTCCAGCATCCAAAGTACGAATTGCAGAGTGCATATCCTCTAAGTCTGTACTATTCATTCCTTGTTCTTCAGGAGTTGATGTCTGCCAATTCCCATTTGGAAAGTAGGCTGACTCGATAAAAAAAGAGCCCCCCACCGTAAAGTTAATACCTATCAAAATAGATAAGCTTAATGCTAAAATAAGCGTTGTTCTTTTCCTTTTCATATAATTACCTCAGTTACCATTTTTCTCTTTTCGAAAAAATAATCTAGCTGCAGTGAAAATAAGTATAGGAACAATTAAAGTACAAATATCCAGAATAACTGAAAAAATAGTTTTATCAGAAGCAGAACTAGGCGGAGTAATTTTAAGTAACCAACTAGAAGCTATTTCCCCATTCCTACTATTTGGTGCCACAGATCCACTAAGGATAAAATCTCCATCAGATGACAACATGAGATTCGAAGCTCCATCAAAGTTATTGTGACCATAAGTCAGATTCCAGATTAAAATACCATTAGCATCTGTTACTCCTAACCAGATATCAGCATATCTTAACCCACCATATCCCCAATAAAGGACGTTCCATCCACCTGTAAGGGCAAATCCCCCATCAGAAGTCTGAAGGAGTGAATTAGCAAAATCACGTCCAATTCCACCATAAGTCCGTTTCCAAAGGATACTCCCATTTTCGTCTGTTTTCACTAATAAGACATCTGTTCCATTCACATCTTTATCTCCAGTACGGCCAGCGTGTGCAAATCCCCCATCAGAAGTCTGAATTAACATAGGTTTAATTTGCCAAAAACGACTTCCCAAACAAGTTGTCCAAAGAACATTCCCCCGATTATCTGTACGAAACAACCACATACTTGAATTTGATGAATAAGCACCGAGAAAAGCAAATCCTCCATCTTCAGTCTGAATTAGGTCTAAAGCTATCACCCACAAATTCGAACCGAATGTTTTTTTCCAACTCAAACACCCTTCTTTATCGGTTTTTATAAGCCAAAGATCTCGTTCCTTGTGCTTGAAACCCGTGGCACCAGCAAGCACAAAACCGCCATCACTGGTTTGAACTAAACTGTAGGCGGAATCGAATGTAGAGGAAACAAAGGAGTAGTTCCATTCCTGGTTTCCCCACTCATCAGTTTTGATAAACCAGACATCCTGCTTACCCGCACTATTTGATCTGGTGCTACCTACAACAGCAAAACCACCATCTCTAGTTTGGATGAGATCATGCAAGACATCATCATTTCGTTTGCTAAATGTCTGATTCCATATAATTCTGCCTGCTATATCAGTTTTTGCCAACCAAGCATTAGAGGAGACCAGATCATTGGAAAACGACCCAATCAAGGCAAAAGCACCATCACTAGTTTGGATTGTTTTCATAACAGTAACAGACAGACTCTCAGTATCACCATACGAAAACTCACGGAGAATATCACCATTCGAATCAGTTGTAACCATCCAGATATCTTTAGATCCAGGAAAGGTGGATTGCTGAGATCCGACAAATGTAAAACCACCATCTTCGTTTTGAACAACACCTCTTGCTAAACTGACTTGAGATTCACCATAAAGATGCTTCCAAAGCTCTTTTCCGTTCGAATCAGTCTTAACGAGAAACACGTTTGTGCGAGAGGGTTTTAAATGATATGTTTGAGCAAAACCAACAAGTGCATAGCCTCCATCAGAGGTTTGAACAAGAGAATCCGCACCAGCATACTCGAAATTCTCCCACTGGAAAGATGAAGACCACTGCCATTTTCCCAGCTTATCCACTTTCAAAAGCCACATATGTGAATTCCTACCCTCTGAAGAGTGGCCACAATCCGATATCGCATAACCACCATCGAATGTTAGAATCAGGTCAGAAACCCCGTTACAGGAAGAACTAGTGTAAACAGAGTAGTAAGTTTGATTCCAAACTTCAACACCAAAACGATCTGTCTTTAGTAAGAAATAATCCCTCCTCTCAAAAGAAATAGAACCCCCAGGTGGATGGTAGGGCCAAGTACTACCAACAAGGGTAAAACCTCCATCTGGTGTAGACACAAGAGCGTAAGCATAATCAGAAGAATTTCCTCCAAAGGTGGTTTGCCATTGAAGATATCCATTGGAATCAGTTTTAATTAACCAAATATCAGAGTAACCCCTACCAAATGACGAGGTGTGACCTGTAAGTGCAAATTCTCCATCAACGGTCTCTACAAGATCACAGATTACGTCAGAGTCAGAACCACCAAAAGTTCGGGTCCATTCTAAGAGTCCCACGGTATTGGTCTTAACAATCCAGCCATCCCAACCACCCGCACCAAAAGAATCAGTATACCCAGCAAGTGCAAAACCCCCGTCTTGGGTTTGAATCAAAGAATATCCATGATCGAATCCTGATCCACCAAAGGTTTGCATCCACGAAAGTTGGCCTGTAGAATCAATTTTCATAAGAAAAGCATCTCTAGACCCAACACCATAAGAATAAGTGAATCCTGAAATAGCAAAACCTCCGTCAATCGTTTGAACTATATCAGTAGCCTCATCAACACTACTCTTCCCCCCATAAGTACGCATAGGATGAATGATACTGTCTTCAGAAGGAGAGAAAACAGGTGGAAAGAGAGTAACTCCTCGTAGGAAAATCGCAGTCAGTAAGATCATTAAAAGCATAAAAGCAAGACTTTCCTTAAAAGGGAGGGAAGAGGACTTCTTAGGAAAACGACAGGCAGCTTTAAACGGGTTCGAAAAAGCGAAACTTGAAATATACGAACTTATCCTAGTTGCTTGTTTGATTTGAAGTCGTTCTATCACTCTCATTCCACCTCAGCTTATCTTTAATGGAGTCAAACAGAAAAAGTGCTATTTCAGTGGGAGACTTAATTTCAGAGGGAATAATCAGCTTACGCTCTTCTGCTTCAGTTTTAAGAAGCCAAAGACATTCAGTAAAGGCATCACAGTACTCACAATCCCCTTTGTGCTCATGCCAGACTTGAGTACCCGTTTTAGGACTGTAAGTAATATAGACATCCGCTTTGAATGCTGGGGAATACCCCCAAAGAAAACCTTCAATATTACTAAATTTATAGATACGAATTCGACTAGCTCTAGCAGTCGATAGAAGGAAATCTTCAATCTTGCTATTCTTGCTATTTAAAGCTTTATAAACTGCCTGAGCGGACACCTCATACTTTTTTGCAATAGCGGAGACTTTTTCACCCTTACGACGTTCCTTCCAAAACATTCCCCACCGTTTACTCGAATAGTGAGAAGCTGACATAGCCAACTATCAACCATTAATGGTTTATAAATGTAGCTATAGAACACACACTTCTTTGTTCTTCAATGTAATTTGAAAAAATGAAAAGCTAAAGAAGAAAAGATGGAGAAAAGGGAGGGTGTATTATTCTTAATGACAGGAGAAAAGAGAGGGAAGAAGGTGTTGAACAAATACATCTTATTACAGATACTTAATGGAAACATTTATCAATAGTAACATGGAGTAAGTAGCTGAATACCTATGCCCTCTTCAGTGACAGTAGACGATGAACTAAGAAGAAAACTCAAGAAATTGGCCGCAGAACTAGACACGACCCAGGGGGAAATAATATTACGCGCGGTCACTCTATACGAAAAAGAACTAGGGAAAGAGCGTTATATTGCGCATCCAAAAGCTCGAAAAATCATTAGAGCAGCAGTCAATAATCGAAGCACCCTACAATGGAGAAGGGAGATCCGAAATGCGTTACAAAAACCAGGCCCTCAGATCGAGGACTTACGGATATCCACCTGGAGTGAGGTCAGTGAGGATTAGTCTGGACAGTAATATTTTTCGTGACCAGGACTTTATTGATTGGTTACAGGCAAAAAAGGGGAAACTAACGGTGAACCTGTCAGTGATAAGTGCATTAGAAACCTATCATTGGTATGCGATTCGTGGAATTTCAGAAGAACTATTTAAAAAAGATATGCAAGCACTGGGTGCAGTGGTTAATGAGCTAGCGTATTCAGCAATATTCCCAATTAGTAATAATGCCAAAAAATCAGTCCTCCCATTTAGACATCATGCGAGAGATTTTATCATCGGAACCCAGGCACTAAAGATGAAATCAAAACTTGTAACATTTAATATAAACCATTTTGAATGGCTAGGAGAAGAAAATCTGATCTCTCCAGATGAGCTGGTACTGTTGATTGAATCAGAAAGTTTCCACAAGAATTAAGGTGTCATAAGAGCTAAAATAAAGAGCTGCGTAAAGGAAACGAACGGACTGGGGAAGAATAATACTAAGTCAAGCACCCACGATGATATTCGAAAATGTTATATATCTATATATGTAGATATAGACCAGAAGGTAGATGGTATCCAAAACAATTTCTGTAACTGAAGATGTCTATAATCTACTTAAGAAAATGAAACTTTCCCACGAAAGTTTTGGGGAAACCATTGAACGATTGTGTAAAAATTATTCCACAGAAAATTTACTGACATGGTTTGAAACAAGTGAAGGATGGAAATCCATGACAGAAACAGAGAGTAAAGAAATAGATCGAGTCTTAGATGATTTTCAAAGAGGATTCAAGCTACAACCAAGTGAATAAGTATGTATCTAGCTGATACGACCTTTTTAATTGACTCATTGCGGAAAAAAACGAATGTACAGACGTTTCTAAAGAACAATCCAACCGAATTTTTATTTACGACAGAGATTAATGTGTTTGAGTTATATCTGGGCATCTATTCCAGTAAAATCTTAGCAAAGGATCCTGAATTGCATCAGAAACGAAAAAATCGAATGGAAGAACTAATTCAAAAATTTCAGGTATTACCACTAGGGAGAGGGGAAATAATTGAGGCAGCCAAACTTTTAGGCAAATTATATCGTCAAGGAAAGCCAATCGATTATCGAGATGGGTTGGTGGCAGGAATTGCAGTTTTTAATAATATTAAAAAGATATTAACAAAAAATAAAGATCATTTTAATCGAATAGAAGAACTTGTTGTCATCCAGTATTAGTTATGCAAAGAAATTTCTAGTTATTTAGAGAAATAGATAGAGGAACAGAACGGGACTGAAACCGCTCCACACAACCCTCTATGCGAGACGACGGCGAGAACGAGTGACCGCTAGAAAAAGAACGACAAAATCCATTGCACGCAAACCAAGTAAATTATTTATCGCAGTATATACGTTGAAATCTAACCCAATCCATAAACAATCTCTTCTACAAACTGAAAATGGGCAGGGTATGAACAGCAAGACAAGTATTGCTAACCAAAATGTATCAGTAAGAACTATTCTAAAAACACAGGACTATTGCACTAAACCTCACTAATATAAAATCAATCTTATCATTATAATCAATGGATGGAAGGATAAGCAATGTATTACTTAGTTTTAAATCGGTTTACAACCTATACACTTATAGCAATTCCTGTGAGTTATATTTTTGGCTTTTTTATCGTCTGGGTCCTTGGTATTACATATTACCGTTTTATATGGCTAGACCATAATGAACCAGATAAACCAGATGTTGATGTACTGAATCGAGCAGATGCTAAGAATGGCATTTGGACTGCTAGTGGAAAAATATTGTCATCGCGTAAATATTATTACCTTGGAATAATATTATCGCTGATTACCTTTCTCATCAGTTTTAATAGCATTCAATCCGTTATAACAAGAAATCATTATGTAGTGGATACACTCCTTACCCCTTCCATTGTGGCAATATATGTAGTAGCGATAAGTATTCTCGCAATGGGGATGTTATATTGGAAAAAGAAAGAATGAACCTTTTCTTACTTCTTTTTAATTTCTTCTTAAAGAGAGAGAACCGAAAAAGCTAAAAAAATCCAACGCAGGATGACGGAAAATCATATATTGTTACATAAGATGATCTTTTTTGAGCTTGATCATGTTAGAAATACCTAAACGCTCACGAATGACTAAGCGCTTCGTTTCAAGTCTGGAAATAATTCGAGACATAGTTATTTTAGATACTCCGATTTCTTCTGCAATAGTTTTTTGATTTTTTGATCCTTGATAAAATAAAATTGAAATAACCAGCAATTCTTTTTCAGGAAGAATGGTTTCCCACTTAGATTGAATGATTTCCCAAGCCGTATCCTGTTCTTCGGAAATGGTTTCAGAAATATCATTAAATCCAAGGGAATTACTATCATTCGATCCTAGAGAAGTGGAATCATTCTTGGAGAATCCTTTTCTATATTTTCGAGAAAGTTGCACGATCTCATCTTTTTTATAAACAATAGCTCCTAGTACAACAATCATTGAAAGGAGAGAAACAGCTTGTAAAAATGGGAACGGATCGACACCTGGAGTTGAAGCAACTACAACTTCTACAGGAATCTCAATTGTCTCAAAATTTCTTGAAACGATTGAAATTGTACCATTACTCCCAACAGGAACATTTTGATCGACAGTAAATTCAACCATGATTTGTTGTTGAAAGGATAGCTCAAATTCAAATTGGTTTGATTCATTTGCTTTAATCCAAGTAGGTGTAAGGATAAAACCTGTAATGTTAAAATCAACATTATTCTTGATTGAGACGACTCTCCTCTCACCTGCTGAGGCATTCCAGCTAGCAAGTCCAATCTCCAAAAAAGGTGCACTTAACGGCTTGGGAAGAATTTCTAGAAGCACACTGAAACCAGTGGTCGATACTTCACTCCAAGAATACTGTAAATCATAATTAAGAAGAGTTTCAGTTTTATGAGCAGTGGGGAAAACTTTGACTATTGAAAAACAACTATCAATTCTTATTTCCACAGACTGTTTACCTAGAACAATAGTACCCCAATCTATCCCTAATTCATAGGAATATTTTCCCGAACTGTTTGTATTGAATATTCCATTGAAGTGGCCAACAATAGAAAAAAGATGATTACTCTGAATTATTCCTGTTGGAAAGGATACTGTGGAAATGTTAGTATCAGAGATCAAGTCGTGAATTATCTTATCACCGAAAATTTCTAATTCTAAATCTTCAATTGGCGGACTTTGAATGAAAAACTGACATTCCCCTGAACCTGTTTCAGTTAAACTATTACCTAAGGCCTCGAGAAAGAAACGACAGTAGTATCCTCCAGTTGAATTTATTTCGTATATTAACTCAACAGTACTGATGTTAATGTTTGAAGTTGAAGTTGAGTCAAAATGGCATTCCTTGAATGTTGGAAGACATTGGGTTTTAACAGGTGTGCAAGGTGCATAATTTACAAATAGTAGCAAAACAACCAGAAGACGAAGGATTTTTTGATGCACTAGCATCTCGATCCACACCTCATTTATCCAACTTTCCTCCTTTCCTGATAAAAATCCTCCTAATTCTTGTTAAACAAACGGCACAAAATAAACTAATCAATAATAAAAATACCGATGGAAACGGTGACGGACGATTATCAGAAGTAGTATTATCAGACGTAGTATTTTCTGTAATAGTGATAGTTACGTTTGGATTGATAATACTAAAGTGAATAACAGATGCATCAGAAGCTGAAAGTCCTCCAGAACAAATAGCAACAACTTTAATATCATAAAATGACCCAGATGGAATCAAACTAATATCCCAAAAGTAACTAGTGTCCACAAGATTATCGACGATTAAAAACCATGTTTTCCCCGCATCAGGGGAGTAATAAAGGGTATATGTAATAGGATGGGATAATAAATCATAAGCAGGTAACCAATGAATCCAAAATGACTCCGTGAAAACCTCAGGACCAATGGGAAATTGAATAATCGGAGGAGATAAAATATCCCCTTGAAAGTTATATGGAGTAGTCCGAGGAAAAAGATCCTGATTTGCTGTAATGCCATCAAAGTCAAAAATTAAAAAGGGCTCATCAACATACCCATCTGTATCTACATCTGGACTAGTCCAGTTACTCCAATAATTATGAGTAAAAATATTTCCAAAACTATTTGACACCACAGTATGATATTTGGTATAGTACGGAAAAGGACCATTGTCAATAAAATTATTTCTTTGAATGATATTATCATCAGAGTAATCTAGAGTTAAACCTTGTTCTGAGTTGTTGAAAATTGTGTTAAATAGAATATTATTGTTATCAGAAAAATCCAGATTGATATCGCCACCATTGAAGGTATTTCTTATAACCAAATTCTCATTGGAATTTTCTAGATTTAAGCTACTCTCGCAGAATATATTATTCTGTAAATCGCATTTATTAGCGGAAGACAGTTGGATCGAACAAGATTCAAAATAATTATCAATGATTGTT
>JAEOTM010000001.1 GCA_016839815.1 Candidatus Hodarchaeota archaeon | reverse complement strand
CAATATTCGTTTTTCTATTGAACTTGCTGAAGTTGGAGAAGATCTTGATACAATAGATGTAGCTAAAAGAGCTACAGACAAAGGAATCGATCTTATCAATCGGATTTCAGATTTAGAAATTCTGATTGGCCAAGATGAAGAACTCCAACCGAGATCAATTAATGAGATGTTAACTGAGATTGTTGCTAATGATAATGTGTATCATAAAATGAAAGTAAATCTTTACGGTGATTGCACACCTAAAATTGATAACGCCATGTATTCTGTTTTAGATAATATTCTCCGAAATGCTGTTTTACATTCTGGAACTGAAAAAATTGATATTAAAATGAATGAATTAGATAGCAAATGCGTTATTCAAATTATTGATTATGGAAAAGGGATACCTGATGAAATAAAAGAAAAAATATTTGACACAGGTTATTCAGATAGTACATTCAAAATTTCATTAGGAATTGGTCTTTCTATCGTTAAGAATGTAATTGAACGATATGGAGGAAGCGTTACAATTCAGGATACTACCCCATCAGGCGCCACATTCGTTTTGGAATTGCCGAAATAACCCGCTAAAGTTCAAAAACGTCTTGGCTTACTCCTAATTCTTGTGTTTGAAATTGAATTCTACTAATTCTATCAAAATCATTCAGGATGCACTATCCGAGCAATATGGTGCAGCTCTAAAAATGCTAAGCAATATCATTGAGAATTGCCCTACTTCCCTCTGGGAAGATGAATCACATGGGCCTGCATTTTACAAAATTATTTACCATGTATTGTTTTTTTTAGATCTATATTTGAGTCGTACAAAAGAAGAACGATCTGCGTTTAAACCTCGTTTTGATTTTGCTGAAGATTTCGGTATTTCAAAGAAAAATTTTGCCCCTGAGTACTGGAAAAAACCCCTTTCAAAAGCAAAGGCTATTTTATACCTTTCAGAACTCAGAGATAAAGCAGTGAATTTCTTAAATCAGGTATCAATACCCGAACTAACTTCGGAATCAGTTTTTGAATGGCATGGCTCTTCTTTACTCAGTTCATTAATCTATAATAATCGACATATAATGCTTCATATTGGTGCTTTACAAGGACGGTTGCGTATGAATGGCGTTGAAGAACGGATGTGGGTGGGTAAGAGTGCGATTCGCCTATAAATTGGTAATATGCCTGGTATTACTAGCTTAAAGTGGGATTCAAAATTGTTACTGAAGACTAATTACTAGGGAAGTAATCCAATAATCAAGTCTCATTACCTCATTGCGATCAAAGTCTGTCTTAAGTAGTTTTGAGAAGGTTGCCACTTTCGAAAATTTAAGGAAAGAGGTCTAATTCTCTAATCCTATGAATTCCTATATCGAAAAAGTTACACTCTTCATTACTCGTATGATTCACGGTCAAGAGAATCTTTTATTATTCAAGCATCCATATGCAGGGATACAAATTCCAGCTGGAACAGTGAAGAATAGTGAAATCGTGGAGGAAGCGGCATTAAGAGAGGCTAAAGAAGAAACAAATATTTCTGAATTCACTAGTATTGAATTAATTGGTACAGATATTGAACGATATAATGAAGGATACTATTCGATTAGTAAAAAGAGTTTCGTCTATTCTAGACCATCTGAAACCAGTTTTGATTGGATTGAAATTCGTAGAGGGGTTCATGTGGAGGAATTGCGCCAACATGGAAGATTTAAGCAGATCAAGTATGTTGAGTATGATGCATATCCTGAAAATAACCAGATTTCGTACAAAATAATTGGATGGATCCCCCAAGAGGCACTTGTGAGCTCTGAAAAAAGATATTTTTTTCGTTTAACAACTGAAGTGCAAACAGAGAATGAATGGGATGTTTTTACTGACAATCATACATTTCGCGTATTTTGGGTGGCATTAGAAAAACTCCCCTCAGTTATTTATCCACAAAATATGTGGTTGAGTTATTTAGACAATTGAATATTTTTAGAGGAAAAAGCAATGAATAATCAAATTAATTTGAAGACACTTACCATTCACGAAAAACCATCCGAGGATGAAATGAACATAGTTCACAAAGGTTTGGCAGATTATAATAGAACTTTCCCTAGTGGGGGATTAGATATTCCAACTCCAGATATCAGTTTAGTTTTGAAAGATAGTAAGGGAAAGATAGTTGGTGGTGTTATCACAAGTATGCTTACAGGTGTTATGCACCTGGAAGTATTGTGGGTTGAAGAGAAATTAAGAGGAAAAGGGTATGGAAAGGCTCTTGTGTTAGAAGCTGAGAGAATTGGTAGAAAGAAGGGTTATCCTGCTGCACAGACATGGACCTTCTCTTTTCAAGCCCCAGAATTTTACCAGAAAATTGGTTATAAGCAGTTGGGAATCTTTGATGGATACCCTAATAATCTTACAGAGTCTATTCTTCTAAAGAAATTCAAAGAAGATGTACAGATACCTTCAGAAAACAATAGGTTGGACAAGGATGGATTTACTATATCAGAGGATGCATCAGAAGAATCAATGAAGATATTGCATAAAGGATTGGGAAAATATGTTAATGACCAACTCGGTGAATTACGAAAAATCTATTCAGGAGTGAAAATTAATCTCGTATTGAAAAATGAGGAAGAACAGGTTGTCGGAGGAT
>JAEOTM010000163.1 GCA_016839815.1 Candidatus Hodarchaeota archaeon | reverse complement strand
TTTAACTTATTTTTTGTTGGAGGAACTTTTCTAACCATTACCTTGACAGATCTAGTTAGTGTTCTAAGTAGGAATTTAATCAATGACCTCTCTGATAAAAAAGTTATTTCCACAACTCTAAGGGATAAGTCAGTCAAAATTATTTGGAGTAAATGGGTGTATCTGCTTGCTGGAATTTTCTACGTCTTTTCACTTCTTTCCTTGTTAGCTTCGGTTATTATTGTCAAATATGACGCCTATAATACCTTTGGACCATTAATTGCTCAAATTGTTGCCTCAATAATTATTGCTGAATTTTTATGGGTTGTATTCATGACTGCTTTTGCAATCCTTATTCTCCCCTTCCGGGATGAACCGCTTAAACTGGATGTTTTTTCGGGAGATAAGGCAGGTGGACTTTCTCCTGTTGCGAATTATTTACTGAAAGTATCCCTACTGATAACTTTACTAGGAAGTACTTCGATTTATTGGGGAACCCGATTAACCACTGGATTGGGTTTTATAGCAAGTATATTCTATCTATTGGGAGTAATCACCTTACCTATCATTTATTTTTTAATCCCGACTATCAGTTTGAACCGGTTAATGAGATCTGAAAAAAAAGTCATCATTGATGATTTAGCATCAAAAATGGGAGAAGCATATAAAACGCTCTCTAAACCTCCCAATTCAATAACAGGTGATTATTTTGAGCAGATTCAATTGACTCAAGTATTATTCAACCAAGCTTCCTCCATGCAGGAATGGCCCTTTAGTTTTTCGGGATTACGCAATCTCTTAACGTCCTTTTTACTTCCCATTATTGTTTTTCTCATCACCAATTATGAGCAAATCCTAACCTTTCTGAATATCTCATGAATCTGGAGATTGGATAAGATACCAAAATAATTACCACCAAAATAGATTATTTCTTGATATAATCATTTCTCGAACTATTCTAGTGGAACCTATGTCCTATAAAATCCACCTTCATATTGTTCGATGAAACGTGAAGTTTAATTTCTTCACTTTTTGCACTGGTGTATACATTTTTATTCGGATTTTCTCTATGAACCTCGCCAGAACAACACACAGGTGTTTAAGATTTTGTCATGGATTCAAGAGTGGTTTAATAGAAAGCGTTTCCACTTTTGGAATGGTCTCAGAAAGTTCAACAAAGAAAGAATAAGGAATCATTTATTTTTTTTTGTTCTAGTCAATATTCTCTGGATAATCTTTCGAACAGGCTCCAAACCATCCAGAATTACATACCCATGTCAAAAAGCAGCTGTAAATAATATTTCCCTTTCAATAAGCACACTAGTCCCACTTTCAATATCTACTCCTTTCATTCCAAAAAAATGGAAGATTTCTCCTAAATCGGTAATAGTCATATTAACCATTTTAATAACTGGAGTGTCGTGTGGGGAACTTCTCCTAAGATCAACATTACCTAATCCTTCACAGGATCTTTTCTTGAATATCGAATCCAAATCTGCAATAGATTCACCTACATCGGAGATTTTTGTTGTTAATAACCTACAAACTCCAAATATGAGTGAATTACTGGATTTAATGAGTCAAAAGGAGTTGTTTTTCTACCAATCAGCATTCAGGGACGAACATCAAGCTCCCTCTGGTTTGCTTGCTCGAGATGATATTGTCTTATTAAAAATTAATTCACAATGGACAGAACGAGGAGGAACCAATACTGATCTTCTTAAAGATGTGATAGAAACCATTATTGATCATCCGGAGGGATTTACAGGGGAAATTGTTGTAGCGGATAATGGACAGGGCAGGGGGGGTATGGATCATACAGAAAATAATGCTAAAGATAAGTCACAATCAACTCAAGATGTGATTGATAGTTTTTCCTCAATGGTCAATATCTCAACTTTTGATTGGAGTAATATTAGACATAATCGAGTTGATGAATTCTCGGAAGGCGATCTGGAGGATGGGTATATTTTTTATGAGATAAAGGATCCTGAAACTGGAATTCAAGTCTCCTACCCGAAATTCACTACTTATTATGGAACTCACATCAGCTTTAAACATGGTTTATGGAATGGTACCAGTTACGAGAAGCGCATGAAAGTGATCAATTTGCCTGTTCTTAAATCTCATTTTATCTATGGTGTTACAGCGGCAATCAAAAATTATATGGGGGTTCAATCGGAAAAGCTTAATGGCGGCCTTGCTAACGGTCATGCCTCTGTTGCTACTGGTGGCATGGGAACACTAATGGTCGAATGTGGGTTACCCACATTGAATATTATTGATGCAATATGGATAAATGCCAATCCTTATCCTGATGATTATTGTGGCCCATCAACAGAATATCATATGGCTACAAGGGTTAATATGCTAATAGCAGGAACAGATCCTGTTGCTCTGGACTACTGGGCTGCGAAAAATGTTCTCCTTCCGACGGCAAACTCAATTGGATACACCAATACTCAATCTTTGGATCCAGAGAACACTCAAAAAGGTGGATTAAATGAAGCATTTGGAGTATGGTTACAATTAACAAGAGATGAGCTTGTGCGAGGGAATCTTTCTGTTACGCTTGATGAGAGTCAAATTGCGATAACCACTAGTTCTTTCTCATCAGAAACCACAAAAGCACAGATATCTGGTTATGAATGGACAGTTCTTCCTCTTTTAACACTATTTGTAGTTGTTCGGAAAAAATTTAGACATGATTCCTTGTCTCGATCACATCAAACGTAAATAGCTAGGGTATCATAAACGAAGTATACTAGGTTAAAACCAGTTTTCCCTGGTTCTTCTCATCTTTAACAGGAGTGTTGGTAAGGAGAACTCACCAGATTCATTAGATTTGGAGTTTATATACTAGTTAATCTTATATACCATGTATATCGTTATGACCCATTTTATTACGAAGCACTCTACAAATTTCTTTCACGGTAATATTCTGAAAGATGAGAAGAGGAGAGCAAACAGGATGATGAATCGAAAGAAGGACTATTTAAGTATTTTAATTGTGATTATTCTTTGTATGGGAATACTAATCCCCTTAAATCGTTTAGTTAGTGGAACAAACCATTCACCACTATCAACTATTCCTGATCAACCCTTAAACACAGGATTACACTCTCAACACACGTCAAATGACGTATCTGCTGTTGAATCAGCCACAGCAGAGTTTTCATGGTCAAGTTGGTACTTAGACTACGATAATGACTCAGATGGAGCAATCGATACAATTGAATTTTTTTATGAATTTTCAGATTTCACAGTTTCTGAATGGGTGGAGTTCGAATTTAACATTCAAATCTTCTTTTGGGAAGACCAAGAATGGAACCATCTCGACTACGACTGGGAATGGTTCGACGGATATGTGGAACCCTCTAACGCTTATGTCTGGTCTTACCAATGGAGAGCGTGGTACGATGGTAATTACAGTTTTTTCATCACCGTTTATGATTATTCTACTGGTCTCTACGTTGTTGAGGAGACAGTACTTTGGAATGATGCCTCACAATTTTCACTTCTCCATGAATGGGAAAGGTGGATTGAGGAATCTGACGAAGATGGGGATAGTCTAAATGATACTATAGAATTTTGGTACTTTCTGAACTTCAGTGTTTCAGACTGGGTACGGTTAAATGTTAGGATGGAAATCTATTATTGGAATGGGTATTGGGAGTATCTCACCTCCGATTATGAGTATTTTGGGGAAGATGTGACCGCTGGGGAAACGTATAACCTTTCTTTTGCCTGGAGAGCATGGTACGCTGGAGACTACAATTTTTCGATTGAGATCGAAGGTTACAACCTCGAGTACCCAGTTATTTACGAATGGGTCGCATGGAGTGGTGCGACTTCATTTTCATTTTTCTATCAGTATGGTAGTACAGTTGATAAGTACGATGAAGATGGGGATATGTTTGAGGACACAATATCACTGCAATTTTCCTTCAATTTTAGTTTTTCTGATTGGGTATGGCTAGATTTTAGAATTGACATCTTTTATTGGAACGGGTTTTGGGAACATATCACCTCCGATTGGGACTATTTTGGGGAAGATGTGAAAAGAGGTGAAGTATATGACAAGTCGTTCCAGTGGACTGCGTGGTACGATGGTAATTATAACTTTTCGATTTACATTCGTGACGAAGATAGTGGAAGACCCTTAATCGAAGAATGGATTGTGTGGAATGGGGCAAAGGCTTTCACTCTCCTGGACTCTTGGGACAGCTGGACGGAAGATTCCGATGAGGATGGAGATGGATGTGAAGATACTTTTGAAATCGGTTACAACCTCAAATTCAGTTATACAGGCCATGTGGAGTTGGGAATTCGGGTTGAAATCAGATATTGGAATGTTGAATATGGACATTGGAGCTGGATTGACAATATTTACGATGACCTCGACCTAGAGGTTACTGCAGGTGACTTACATACCTGGTCGATGAAGTGGCAAGCCAGAGATAGTGGAATGCATGAATTCTTGGTTGATATTGTAGAATATAGACTCGATATTCCTATTATCAATGAACTGTTTGAATGGAATGCTAATTGTGCTTATAATCCTATTAAAGAATGGGATAGTTGGTACAAGGAATCTGATAAAGATGGGGATGGTTATGATGACACCATTGAGATTGGATTTGATATGTCTTTCACCTTAACTGGCGAAATAACATTATACCTTCGAGCAGAAATCCGCTATTGGGATGAAAATTATCAAGATTGGGATTATCTCGAATACTATTATGATGAGTTCGAGGGAGACATAATGGAAAATAAATGGTACTATTGCTCATTCGAGTGGTCAGCTTGGTATGATGGAGACTATGAATTTCTTATAACGATAAACGGGGAAAATGGTGGAACTATGATTGAGGAAACCATTGAGTGGGATAATGCTTATGTATTTGACTTCCTTGATGAATGGGATAGTTGGTATAAGGAGTATGATGAAGATAATGATGGCTACATGGATACTATCGAAATAGGGTACGACCTTAGATTCACATCTAGCGGATGGGTAGATTTATACCTTGAAGCAGAAATTAGTATTTGGGATGAGCAAAATGAACGTTGGGATTGGATTAATTATGCTAATGGTCAGTTTAATGAAGAGGTAACCGCAGGAGAATGGTATACATTCTCTGTCCGCTGGTCAGCAAGTGATAATGGAGATTTCGAGTTTCAAATATCAATCTGGGAGTCTACTTCTCATAAACATTTGATCGATGAAACAGTCACCTGGCAGGACGCATACAAATATCAGCTCATTAATGACTGGAATCTATGGGCTATTGAGTACGATGAAGATTCTGATGGGTTAATAGATACAATTGAAATCGGGGTTGATTTGAGCTTCAGCAAATCTGGTCCTACGTTTTTAATTGGTTTATTGAGGATCCAATATTGGAATGAGCAGAATCAACATTGGCAGTATATTGAAACCTATATTTATGAGTTCTTTGATGAAGATGTCACTCTAGACACTTGGTACTCCATCTCATTTATCTGGTCAGCATTGTATACTGGAAACTACAATATCTCCGTTGCCCTAGCATCTGTGAGTGGTTCTTCTACAAATTTCCAAATCGAAGAATGGGTCTCTTGGACCGATGTTACTGCTTTTCAAGGAGTAGTTTTTGAATACGAACAGATCCATGAGGATTACTATGAAGAACGCCCTGATTCCATTACACTTGGTTATAATTTCTTATTCGAAGAAACTGGTCCTGTAGACCTTGATATTCGTGTTATAGTTCTGTATGCAAGTCAAACGACAATGACCTTTAATTTAGAAAGTGTTATATGGGATTCTTTCACTACAGATGTCACCCAAGATACGTGGTATGAATGGAGCATGGATTGGGATTTGTCTGATACAGAAGGCGTTGTTGTGTATTTTTTCATTACTGTATTTGATGGAGGCGCAAGAGTACTCGATGATATGTTTGGTATTTATGGGTATGATGATCGAGAACCACATAAGCTCCTTCCTCTTGAGGTATCTAGCATTACGACGGAAGAGGAATCTACTACTACAACACGTACTATTGCTCCAGGATGGACCTTCACTGTTGCTTTAACTATGCTTTTAGTAGTCCTACCTATCAGACGAGTAAAGAGAAGATAATGGGAGTAATAAGTTTACAAAGGGGGGTATCTTCTTTAACAACCGGAAGGAAATACATCTACAAGCTTAGCTTTGACCACAGAGATCTTTAAGAAAGTGTGTAAACAGTTGAGGGGCAACCAGCTCGGGGACATGAGTGGGAGTAGCATCATGTGTATCTGTTCTAGGTACAGAGTTGACAGTTACTTCAGAAGTCTGACCTATGGTATACAATTTTAAGGCAGGAAGATTTAAATTCTTTAAAAACTCAAAAGATTGAAATGGGACCACTGGATCCTTGACATCCCAGAGGATTGATATTGGTTTTTTCCACATAATCAGTTGATTTGTTAGTGTTTTCAGTCCCCCTGGAGCAATTAAACCTAAGAGATCAATCTTATTGTCTAGTTCTGCTGCAATACTTACAGCTAATGCACCTCCTAGACTCCTTCCAACTATTCCAAATCTTTTATTAGAAAATTGGGATGTTAGATGATTTATTAACTCTCTTAAGCTATCCTGTTTAATATCAAACGTTTCTTCAATTTCTCTGCCGTAGAAATGTGACAGACCGTTTCCTAATGTATCCACTTTAATGGGGATACAATGGTTAACGATCGACTCATGCAGGGGATTCCAAAAGTGTACATTTTGCGTTTTTTTACTCGCACCATGCAAAAAAAAGATGATAGGCTTTTGATCCGCTTGATCCTTTATATTTTTTACTGGAATCGATGTATAATGGATTTTTCCATAAGTACTGTCAAAATAGTGAGAGGTTTCAGAAGCTTCGTACATAATTAGGACAATGAGGTCAAGTGACTTAATAAATTAATGGCATTTTAAATTCTCTTTTTCCCCATTGCAAACAGGATTCTTCTCAGTAGAAAAAGATAACCGAAATTAACAGACCGAAAACAATAGAAACCGAGAAGAAGAACACGGCCCAAGGGTAAATACCCCGATGAAAGCCTCTATAGCTCGGGTCTCGAATATATCGTTTCATCCCAGTGATTGCCGTAATTAGGAGTAATAATATTGATAGACCACCAACTATTCCGTGTAAGGTATAAAAAAATGCACCCCGATCGATAAAGGTTTGGATGATCCAGTAAATAAAAACAATGATAGCAGAGATGACATAGGAAAGGGATAAAAAGTGATGAAATCTCCGATTCATAAAACGGGGAAGATCACGAAATGTATCGGTTGTCTTAGAGTATCTTAAACCTGTCATGATCGAAGCTACACCAAACATGAATGAAATCGAAAATAGAATCGCATGAACTGACCAATCTCGCTCAAAAGAGATTTTAGCATAATCATTCCAACCTCTAGTTTCCCAAAACCCTTTATAATCATAATCAACCGCCTCAATCCTCACAACCCATTTCACCCACTTGTACCCATAATATCCTGGGGCCACCACACGTAATGGAAAACCTTGACTTGCGGGTAATGTTTCTCTATTCATTTCGAATACTAGTAGGATTTCGGACATTTCGATCTCTTTAAGTCGTAATGATGACGTGTACCCATCTGCAGCATAAAAAATTATATCATAAGCGTTCTCAGTTGGTCGTACTACTTCTAACACATCTTTTAAAGGAACTCCCCGCCATTCAGCCCTTCCTGAGTAGCCACTTACACTTTGTAAAGTAGCATTAACAGCTATATTTGGTAAGGAGGTTAAATTCTCATATGTATAAATAACGGGATTTTCAACCTCTCCATTTATGGGTAAATACCAATTAGATACATTGATTGTAGGAATATCACCAATTGATAAGGTGAAGAAATCTTCGTTCGAGGTGATTTTCTGTTCGTCTTCTAGTTTAAGGAGGACTAAAACAAGAGGTAGAGAACTCAAAATCAAAATGACAATAAAAATAATACTCGACCTTTTCAACGAGAGAACATCTCCTTCTATCCTAAGGATTCTTTGAGATGCCTCCTTTTTATGAGAAATGATATCCTTCTCGTAAATCAATTCAATTTTCGGTTTCTTTTGGTAAGTATTGGAATCTGAGTTCTTAAAACATTTGAATTGAATTTATTTCCTTCGCTTAGACAAAGAGATAAGCATTAATGCCATTAGAACGAAACTAAGATACCATCCTGATATCAAACCATTATGTGGTGCATTTATACTTCGCTGGAGAGGGTACATATCTTTTGAATTTGCTGAACCGTCTATATGGTATGGATCTGTACTTTTGTGTTGTGCCCAATAATTCCCTTTTTTCGTGACCTCATCATACCAGGTATTATTGATTCCATCATCAAGGGCATTTGTAGATCCTTTATTATTCTCATCGAAGTCATTCTTATAGATGAGGCAATCACTACTTCGATCATTTAGAAATACCCCATATTTACTGTTCTTGAGTAAGGTATTTAACGTTATTGTGGCAGCTCTAGAAGGATTATGAATCAAGGTTATCCCAAAAAGGTTATTGAAACTACAATTGTTTTGAGTTATTGTGATATATTCTGCAAAGACTAAGGAAATCCCATATTCACAGTTAAATACGTTATTTTCTATAACCGTATTATAACTGCAATTATACATGGTGATACCGGAATAGCAGTTGGTAACAATGTTGTTATACACTTGAGCAGTATTATCTGCCACTTCATCAATTCTGATACCACCATATGTTAATTGGCCTTCAATTTCACAGTTTCGGACGATGAAGTGTTTTGTCGTGTGTCTGATGATTATGCCTCCTTTTACATAGTAATGGATATAAGAGGAAGGATTCATTCTTAAATTTTCAATAATATATGGATCGTTCTCTGTTCCCGATCCACTTGATGAAAACATGGCTAATTCTGTGTCATTATCTATATGTATCGTATTATCCCACGTATTACTTTTTAATACCTCATCGGGATTACTTTTGCTGACTGGAATAATCTGAATTGAGATATACATAATTAAAATGAATAAAAACACTCTTAGTCTCAAATGAGCCACCTTATTTACCTAAATATCGCATTCTCGTCGAAAATTTTCTAGCATTATTTCAATGTAATATACATTAAAAGGTGATCTACTCAAAAAATCTAGTATAAAACAAACATTCTTGGGATTAATTTTTAAACCAATTTCTTAAATGAAATTGTAGAATAACGTTAAATTGGTGATTTTATGGGAGAATATAAGGAAAAGATCGAAAAACAACTCTGGATCATGCTCTGTTCTTCTAAAATAAATATTGGAGATAAACATGCATATCGGAAGATGTTTGAACCCATATTTAAGATCAGGCATAAAGAAGCAGTCAAATTAGTTGAAGCTCGTCTATGGGTTAAGTTATATTCCCTAACACGAGAAATTAAGGATCCAATTGAGCTACGCTCACAATTACTCTCCTTGACTAAATTTAACATTGGAGAGGTTACAGAACATATCTGGAAAATCATGCAGGTCTCTGTTACTAAAACCTGTGATGAACGCTCCTTCAGAAAACTTTACGAACCTTTATTTAAAATTGATTCCAAAAAAGCACTTAAAGTCTTTGATGATCATCTATGGGCCGCTCTTTACTCCCTCACTGAGAAAATCAACGATCCAGAGGAGATGGCTAAACAATTCAAGCCACTAGTCCAAATTGATGTTAAGCGTGCTGCTGAAATAATTAAGGACCTTGATCCTGATAAACATCAGTTTTTGCAATATTATAAAAAATAAATCCAGATTGAAACGTGCTTAATCTGTTTTTTTTTGATTTTTTGCCCACTTCAATCAGTATTTAAACGAGTGAACACCTTAAGAGCGTTATTTACCTTAGTTTTTTACTTAACCAATGATAGGTTGTTACTTTTTATGAATAGACGGAAAAACCTCTTCTCTTTCACCTCTCTACTCCTACTATTAATGGTCTTAATCACCGTCCAGGGAAAACCACTTTCTACCCAAAATGATTTAGTTCTTTCTGATAGATATGGACATGACATGATTTTCGATGAAATGAACGAGAGAACTATCCTATTTGGAGGTGTAATTGAAACTGAAGGCACCTCTGTCGTTCATTCAAATGAAACTTGGAATTTCAACAGTACAACTAAAATGTGGGATCTCATTCAGCTAAATACTAGTCCTGGATTAATTGCTCATCACTCAATGGCATACAGTGTTTTTCATGAGAAGATTGTCTGTTTTGGTGGATTATCAGAGGCAGGAGCGGCTATGGATGAAACCTGGATCTTTGATTGTCAAACCGATGAATGGTCGCAAGTTTTTCCGCCTTCAGCTCCTCCATCCAGATCAGATGCAAGTTTTTACTATGATACAAATAACCAGCTCTTTATCCTCTTTGGAGGATATCGTACCGCCTTTGATTACTATTCGAATGACTTGTGGGCCTATAATCTCAGTGTAAATACCTGGACTAAAATTACTTCTCTGAATGTCCCTCCTGAGATGTATGGCCATCAGATGGTATATGATCCACTCAATCAGCGGGGGATCCTTTTTGGAGGACGAACTGAATCAAAAGTTGAGAATACGATCTGGACCTATTTTTATCATAACAGTTCATGGAAGATAATTGATCAGGAAATAAAACCAATTACTCGCTATTGGCATTCGATGAGCTATGACAAGAATAATCATCGAGTTTTAATATTAGGAGGGAGAGAAAGTGAATATATTGCAACTAACATTCTCAATGATGTATGGAATCTCAATCTCACTCAAGATACCTGGATACAGATGGATAACACAGCGGTTCCTGAAGTAAGCTCAGGAAGGATGGTTTACGATTTAAATAACAATGTGGCCGTTCTTTTTGGAGGAGTTTCAAGTATTTCTCCGTTTGAATTTATGTCTGGAACCTTTATCTTCGATTTCCATAGTTTAGAACCCACTACAACATCTACTAATCCAACTACTATTACTTCTACCACCACTGTTACTATTACGACTACTACTCAAGCTACGACTTCTAATTCCGAGTTTGTTTTTCTCTTCTTACTAATTCTCACAATTTTTGGAAAGTTAAGGAAGATTCGAAGGAAGTAATTGGATCAGAATTGTCAAATCAGGAAAAAAATGAATGAAAGATTCATCTTTTCCTTTCCCCTTTTTTTCTATAATGAGCTAATAGATTTTACCTACGAGATTATTTTCTGGAGAACTGTCTAGGCTTATGTACGAGTTAGTCACAGATTTATTCATCAATATATCGATATTTTGATAGGTACAGCTTAAATCTGGTCATTATTCCACTAATCTCACAAAGTCATTTGCCTCAAAAACCAACTATATAATCCAGCTTTACAAAACCTCTTAATGTAGAAATAGGGACGATTCTAAGTGAAACGAAAAAACGCTCAGAAAGGCTTTTATCTCATTCTTATATTGCCTATTCTAATTTTTAGTACTCTAATCGTCACTCTACCTTCTGTACTCGAAATACAAGGAGCTAAGAGAAATGAGGAACTGAAGAATCCAGATAAATTCATCTGGGAATCTGTTGAAGTACCTAACAGTATTGATTCCTTGGATCCTGCAATTAATTATGCCACTCCGGGTTGTACTGTTGTAGAAATGATTTATGAAACATTGGTAGGCTATCAAGGGAACTCTGTCGAAAAACTCGAAGGAAGGCTCGCTACTAGCTGGTCAGTCACCCCCAATGGGCGAGTATATACTTTTAACTTACGGAAAAATGTTCGTTTCCATGATGGCGTGATTTTTAATGCCTATATAATGAAATACTCCATTGATAGAGCAATTTTACTGAATGATCCATGGGGACCCTCATGGATGATTGCACGTGTTATCAAAGGAGGAGCAGCATATATGCAATATTTCAACCCGAATTTCACGGAAGCACAGACTTATCTTGATGCAGGTGGAGTAGTAGTACTTGATGATTATACCTTAGAAATTCACCTTGAGTCTGCTTATTCACCGTTTGTTAACTCTCTTGCTTTTGATATTGGAAGTGCTATTTCCCCAAAAGCGGTTATTGAGAATCGTCCTGAAAGTTATTCAGCTTTTTATGGAGACAAAACTTATGGAATGTTTCCACTAGATAAATGGTTTCCTTCCTTAACGGATTATACTAAGTTGGGATTAGCTAGTGATCATAATCCAAAGATTTCAGGTGTTGTTCCTGGTTCACATCGGGCAAGTGTATCCTATCACTCTTGGATGAAAGAACACGCTATCGGAACAGGTCCGTATAAATTGAAAGGCAAAGGTGAGAATTCTATAACCCTTTTAAAAAATGAGAATTGGTGGGGATCTTTCAGTGTCCACTCGGTTGAAGAGGTCGAAATTCGAGCAGAAATAGATGATGAAACTCGGTTTCAGAATTTAATCAATGGAGACTCCGATATGGCTTATGTGGGAAAGCCTGACGCATTTAAACTTATGTCTCCAGCAGGTACTTCTCTTTACGAGGGAATAAATACGATAACCGCTCCTACATCCACTACATTCTTCCTCGGTATGAATATGAAGGAATCCTTACCTGAAATTTACTTGAATGAATCAGAAGATTCGACTTACGATGCTAATACCCTCTTCCGCTTCTCAAAAGGATCTCAAAAAGCCAGTGTAGATAATCCGTTTACTTCAGTTCTCTTCCGTAAAGCTATGGCGAACGTGTTTGATTATTCAAACTTTATAGACAATGTTTTGAATGGGATCGGTAAACAGATGACAGGTATAATTCCAGAGGGAATTTTCGGCCACACCACTCAATTACAGGAAGATGGACTCCTTCCTTCCTATGATTTAGAAACAGCTAGAAGCCTTTTTGAAGAAGTAGGATGGCAAGGGACAATTAAATTGGTTTATCCAGTGTTTAATGAAGTGCAGGCGTTTATGTACCTATCTCTTGCTAATTCTTTGGTCTTTGCCGATGTAGGGATCCGAGCGATTTTAGAACCTGTGGATATGGATTGTTATGATGAAGGTGCCTGGAGACAACACTTTCCATTTTACTTTTGTGGTTGGGCTGCAGATTTTGCTGATCCAGATAATTTCATCACTCCGTATTTGCATGGACAATATGGAGTGTTTGCATCACGCCTTTCTTATGATAATCCTTCTTTGGATACGCTAATAGATTCAGCGGCGATTGAACAGGATTCTAATACTCGACAAGACATGTATCAAGTAATTGAGGAACTAGCAGCCAATGATTCACTTTATATCTATCTCAATCAAGATTTGAAGTTAATTGTCTATCGGGATTGGATACAAAACTACGAGGAAAGCGGATCTTTAAATCCAATGAGTATTAGTCCAAATTTCCAGTATATCGACAAAATGTATGCATTTTATGATCGAGATATTGATGGAATGCCTGATATATGGGAGTTTCAAATGGGACTTGATGCACGAGACCCTAGCGATGCGAAAATCGATTTAGATGGTGATTGGGTCTCTAATGTTGATGAATACAGGGGTGGATCAGACCCCCGTGACTTTTGGAGTTTTCCATTAATAAGTTTTAGTATTTTTCATATAGGACTACTGTTTATTCTTGCTAACCTAGGTTTAGCTGCTCTACTTATTCAGTTCAGAAAAGAAAATAATAAACGTGCCTTAATTACACAGTTGAAAGCTCCTGATTACTCTACTGCTTTAAAAATACAAAAGTTAGGGTTTACTGATTATTTAGCGTTAGTACAAACAGAAACTGATGCCAAAACCTTAGTTGAAAAAGCCACAGCCCTTTATTATCAATGTGAGTTCCTCAAAGCTATCCAGCAATATGAAAGTGCGTTAGATGTATTCACATTCTTGGAAAATGATCGTATGATCGCAGAAACACTATTTCACATCGCACGATTACAAAAAGAGACCCAAATTTTATCACATGAAAGTCAGATCCTTCAACGTTTTCCAACAGCCCCGTATACAGATCCAGTTGTTTCTGCATTTCAACATATGATTCAAGCTCTTCATGCGGAATCAGAAAAGAATTGGGGATCAGCAGAAAAGGAATGGCAAACAGCTTTAGATATTAAAGATTTAGAAGTTGAATTTCAGGTAATCTGTCAAGGAGCTCTGGTTGCCTCTGAATTTAAAACTTGGTTGAGCTTTCCTTCACCAATAGCGAAGAAGAAATTGTTAACCATGTTGAATAAATGGCAAGATGATTGTGAAAATAACAAACATTATTCTGAGCTATGTCAAGTATACCTATTACGAGCAAGAATCGAGCTCGCTTCTTTTCAATATGATCAGGTAGAAAAATGGATTAATAGGTGTGTACGAGTAGCACAACAAGAAAGCATGAAACTGTATCATGATATCGCCATGAAAGAGACGAAGAAGTTCGAAAAAGTTAGATCAAACATTAGCTCAATTTTGAAACTGGATACGGAGCTTTCTCCAGAAGAACAGAATAAAAGGGTCGAGGAGTATGTAAGAGAAGCTCTGGGTATTAAAAAAAGTCAGAAAGATAATCAATGACTTAACGTTTTCTTTCTAAATGCACTTCTTAGAATCTTTCTAATGCCCTTACGATCAAAAGCTTTCTGGAATAATTTTCGTGCTCTACTACATTTTTTTACCAATATAGTGAATTTTACAAATTAAAAATTGTAATTCTCCCTTTTCATAACGATAGAGAATGCTTTTCTCCTTTCGGAGAAGTTTAAAGTTTCTAAAATAGCTATCGGCCTCATTGTCTGTATGAAATGTATGAAGGGCAGTTTGATTATTCCCAATGGGCAGTAAATACTCACCCTCGCCAATTTTCTCCCCTCTATCACCAATTTCTGAGTCTTCGGAGCCAAAATTTACATAGCATAATCCATCAGGAGTCAGAACGCGTTCAATCTCTCGCATTGTTTTGATAATATCGCTTTTTGAAAGGTGATTGATTGAATTGTAGGAATATACAAACGAAAAAAATTCATCCTCGTACTCTATTGTCCTCATATCACCTTTCTTAATATTTAAATCTATATTTAGGTTATTTTTTTGGCAAAAATTTTCTGATGCTTTGATCGCATCTTCACTAATGTCTATTCCATACGTTTGATATCCATGCTGGTAGAATAAATAGAGAGGTGGTTGTGCTCCACCTGCACCACAATCAAGAACTCTTTTTTCGTGGTTAGTACCATTACTTAATCTCAAAAATTCATACAGGGGTGTCGCTCTCGATATAAACTGCATTTTATTCTCCTCTACTAACCAATGACTACTTAGCTCCTTTAATTCGTGATAATAATTTTATGGTTGTGGTAAAGTCAGAGGAAGAATTCTATCTGGTTTGTTTCCTAACGGACAGAACACAACAAAACAGCCGAAAGTGATCCCCTCCACCGATTTTGACCTTCTATCAGTCAGACAATTTAAATCAGGTATTTTCTTCTAGCCACATATTCAATTGTGTTGGCGAGTAGCGTAACAAATTCCGCTGAAAACGATATACGCTTGGGTGTGTCTGATATGAAACATCGTGTGATTCCATAGAAATTGTCACTTTCCGAGAAAGGATTTGAAAAAAGAATTCTTCTTCCAATAGCATCTGATCACGGATAGATGACATAATCTTTCTACTGATTTGTCTAGCATAAGAATGAAAAGATGATTCGTTTTCATTCCAACCACTTTCTTGATTATATTCAGTAAAGTAAAGGGGTTTACATATTGAAACTGAAATAAATGACTTGAATCGAGGGATCACTTTTCCAAAGGTAAGAGCTTCATGTGAACCATGAATGTAAATTGGCACTACAGGGATTTCACCATTAGTTCTTAGGATAATTCTTCCTACTCCAGTTTTGGCTTGATCAATGAGATTATGATAATCATCTAACGGAGTACTGGGAATTCGCTTTCCTTGGGGTGCAATTAATACTGCTAAATTCTCTCTTAGTAAAGTCAATGTGTATTCAAGAGCAGGATCTGCATTTTGTGGATAAACGGGATATGCCCCTAAAAACTTGAGGAGATAAAAGAACTTATTCTCTTCCATTGCATCACCATTTGTCATTAGGCCACAAGCTGTTCTGTTTCCATAAGGATATACAAGAGCGCTAGCAAAAAGGAAAGTATCCAAATGAGATCTATGGTTGAAACAATAAATTACTGGTACTCCTTCAGGTAATCGGTCTATATTCTTAATATTACGTACCTCAAATCGAAAATAAAATCGGATAAATCTAGGAAGAACAAGTTTAACTAATTGGTATAGTAGTCGGTGGGGAAATGACCAAGAATTCATAGTTTTTTCTGGTGGAGAAAGTCGCATTATTCATCCCTGGTTCGTGTTTCACTGTTTTTTTGAATTTGCCTTATTAGTTTGAAGGTTGGATTTATGCAAAAAGGATTGGACTATTGACAAGGTTAAATTCTGAACCGTTTCTGAATCATGTAATTTCCCTTCATCGAAGAAAAGAGATGATGTACTACGTAATTGCACGATGCCATTGATTAAGATAAAGATATATTGGGTGATCAAATCAATATTCATTATATTACTAATGCTCCCGTCTTTTTGACCCCTCTCAACTGCTTCCTTCCACTTACTAGTGAATAACCGAATTCCTCTCAGGTACTCCATTAAAATTTTAAATAACCGATTATCATTATCTTTTTGTGTCATCTGGGTAGATAATTTTCTAATAATCTCAGTATGGATCTGTGGATCCATTTGTATGAAGCGTATGGTTATTTCATTATAGAGTTTAAATTCCTCTCTTCCTTCCATATTGGCGATTATCAGCCCTGAGATGATATCTAGTCCTTTATCAGATGTAGTTAACAACAAGTTCATCTGTGCATTAATAAACTTATATGCTCGGATACCTATACTGTAATATAACCCTTCTTTACTGTGGAAGTACGTATAAATTGTGGCTTTGCTTATAGCAGATTCTTCGGCTATATTATCGACTTTAACATCATCGTACGATTTCTCTGTAAAAAATTTCTCTGCTACATCCAAAATAATATTCTTATTACGCTCTAATTTCTTCTTTCGGGAGCTTGAAATTGGTTTTTTTTCTTGTTTATTCATACTTTCACCGTGATCTTGTATTGGACAATTTCCGATTTTTCTTACGACTTATTTACTACCAATATAGCTAGCTATTTAAACCTTTAGTAGAAAATCATACTCAGAGTTCAAAACTTAACGAGGAGTATTAATGTGTTAGATAAAGACATCATAACCGCAAAACAATTGGGTGTTCTACTTCTTATAGATATACTGGCAGTTCTTGTATGGGCTGTCTCAATGGTCATTAGTACGGTTTCTAGTGGAGGTATTGATACCCCAGATAAGGCTATTGCCTATGTTTCAAACCAAGATCTTTCATTCTTTTTTAATTATTTTAATGCTGTAATTTTAACAGTTTTTGGTGTTTTTCTTTTTATAGGTTTATTTATGTACTATTTACACCAAAAAAAATCATTTTTGTTGCTAGTAGGATTATTTACCATACCAATCTATGGATTAATGAACATATTCGCTTATGGTTCTCAAATCACAATTATCCCTGCTCTTCTTCCATATCTTGAAATTCCAGAATACCAGTCCACCGCAAGGTTCGTCATTTTATCACTTACACAGATTTATGAAGGAACTATTGTAAGTATTATCAATTTATCAGCCTACGGGGTCTTGGCAATTCCAACAAGTATTGTAGCTCTTGAATTCGTGAAGGAAGGATCGATTCTTAAGCGGATTGGAGGATACTTTTTCTTGATATGTGGAGTCTTTTGTTTTTTAAGCATTGGTTGCCTACTATTCATGGAATATTCCCTTGCAGGTTTCTTCTCGGCTCTCGGAGGCTATTGTACCCTGTTTGGACAAATTCCTTTAGCTTATGCTTTTTTACGCCAAGAAAGTTAGAGTTTAATTACAAAAGAACAGGTATTAGAGAGGGAACCTCATTTTTTATTGAACACTTAATGTAACACTGCTTTGAATCCAAAATTCAGGGCACTTTTTCATATTCTTTTTTACTCTTATTCCACCATTTAAGCCATTTAGCTCTACTATCCTCCCGATTTTTCTTTTTAATCCCCATTACAAAGGTTCCGCTCTTATTCAGCTCGCGTTTGATTTGATAAATCTGTCCAGTATGGCCCAAGAAGTGTAAGGATACTCTTTGCACCAATTCAGCGATTGTTTCCTTATTTTTCTTGGTGTTATGTTCAGGTACATTTGTAAATTTCTCTACAGGTAAACAATACAAATAATCCCTACTAGATTGAAAAAATTCAAGAAACCGTGAAATCAACTCAGCATAAGATACTGGAAATTCGATTTTTGTCATTCTATCAGGGCCCATTGCAAAATAATTGCGAAAATCTTCATCTAGTAACTCCTTACCGTAACAAAATCCATTAAAAATTGTATCCATCTGAATTGTAAGATGTCCAATTACCCACCTGATTGGATTCAATCTTTCTGTTATCTGTTTTTCTAGGTCTTCAGGTTTCAATCGGAATATTGCTTTTAGAACATTCCACTCTGCAATTTCAAATGTTTCAATGACAAATGTTTTGAAATCCATTTTGTTCCACTTGGTATCGGTTCTATAGTTTTCGGTAATCTTCAAAAATTTAATCTAGTTTCCTTCTCTATTGGGGTTTTCTCACCATTTCCCAGTACTGGAAGTCTGCTTCTGGAGCGATTGCTTCTTTTAGAATTTTAAATCCATATTTTAAGTACATCTGCATGTTTTTTTCTGTTTCTGTTTCCAAGTAAACGGAAAGTCTTTCTGTATCAGCTTTTGCAAACGCAGCCTTTAACAGTTTTCTTCCTAATCCTTGTCCTTGAAATCCTGGAAGAACACCTACCACTTGAATGTATAAATAAGGCGTTCCTCTCATATGCTCTCTACGATCATTATCTATCTGTTTAAATAGAACCTCAATTCTCTTTCCTGTTTCTCTCCCCATTTTAAATGCGGCAATGAAAGCTCCGCTTCTTAAGAGTCTCCAAACTGACACTTCCACAGTTGTATCTGGAACCCATGAAATAACTCCTTCTAACTCCTCAGTTGGAGCATAAATATGTCCATATTTCAAAGAATACCGCATTAAATATTCAAAGATAATGGGTAATTTCTTCTTCCTCTCAGTTTCATCTGGAATTACATGGACCCAAGTTGGATCTTCTTGAAACGCTTCTCCCAAGACTTGACATGCACGTTTCATATCTTTTTTCTTAATTTTATACAAATCATTAGCATAAAATGGCATAAACGCACCTAAAACTGCTTTAGTTATATATAGTTCTATCATCAGAATTTTTTGTGTAAATCTTGTACCTTAATTTGTTCCTCAGGGGTCCTGGCAAATACACCAAGATTTCCTAACCTCAGATTCCGGATTCCTCTGCCTATCATTGCTGCGTGACTTGCCATCATTTCTTCAAAGGTAGGTGAACGAATATTTGAAAGTTTATAACTTGGAAAAAACGCTAAGAGTGTCATGGGAATAGTAGTGTCAATATCAACGACTAGTTGCGCAATTTGTTCATGCTGGTTAGTTTCAACATATCCAGGGATAAATAATGTGAGAACTTCTAAAGTAAAACCTAACTCAATAATATGGGCAACAGACTCTAGAACAGTTTTATTCGATGTTCCACACAATTTTTTATAGACTTTATTGTCAAATGCTTTTATATCCAGCCAATATGAATCTACTTGTCCAGCTTTAAGTACTTCTAGGTTCTTATGGGTCAATGCATACCCATTTGTCTCTATCAGAACCCATAGATTACCATCTGTCGCTTCTTTAATCTTCTCTGAGACTTCTGCATAGTATTCAGGCTGACATGTAATATCTCCTCCTGTAAAAGCGACTATATTCCGTGCTGGCCCGAAACCTTGAGGAGAGAGAACAACTTGTGAGGGTGAAATTTTCTGTGGACACTGAGGAGAAGGCTTCCCATAGATAATGCATGACCCACAATGAAGACATAGATCATCAGCATGCCACATTGTTGCCCGAGATCGAGGTTCAACAACGGTTACTTGAGAAGCATATTCAGAGGCAATCCTTGCAATATCGTTATTGCTAAACCAGTTTCCATTTATAACTTTAGAAAAGTCTGATGAGTGGCATTTTAGACAGTCGTGATTACATCCACTTTGGTATATACTCAAATAATCCTCTGGTCTAGAGAGATGAATAGACTTGATTAATCGTTTAAAACTCCCATTTTCTTTTTTCAGCGTTACATGACATGCCTTCTTGAGAGTTCCTTCATTAGTTGCTGTTAAGCACTTTCCTGGACTTAAACCTTGGTTAATGAGTGGACACTTCATTCTCCATATCTAGAATATTTGACTATAATAAGTGTAACGCGGAGACTCATCTGAAGAAGTTGGTGAGAGAGAGAAGTAGAATTCTTCAGAAAAAAATTGGGGGAACTCCCAAAAGTTCCTTCAAGTGAGCTAATTTTCGGGAGTGAAAATTGTCCTTACGAAGAAAAACATGCCAAAAACAAAGAACATTAATCCACCAATGATCAGAAATATAAGATCAGGGAGAATCTGCTCAATTGAGTGATCAAAAAGTAATACATTCCTGATAGTTTTAGTAGATGCATGAAAGGGGAAGAAGTCCCAGAGTTGTAATGCACGAAGCGATCCTGATCCATCAGGTACAAAATTCTGGATTAGAGGAATCTCTGGAACTGGAAGGAATGCCCCTGAAACAAATCCTATTGGTGCACTAAGCATAGCAATAACTCCATTAGCATCACGTCCATCTGGTACGAAAGCACTGACAAAGACGGCCAATCCCAGAACTGGAAGTAAGGTAATAATGGCGAGAGATGCAGCGAGAAGAGCATTACCTTGCCCTTGGAATCCGAAAAGATAGGCAGCTCCAAACATTATAGCTACTTGGATAATCGCTAGTGCTACCTGATTGAGAGAGATACCTAAAAGGTATTCCGCAGGTTTTACCTGACTTAATTTCAAACGTTCAAGCGTCCGATAATTCCGTTCTTCACCTATGATACCCGCAATCCCACTGGAGGTTAAGATTAATCCAAATGTAAAGAATCCTGAGATAAAATAGTCAAATTGAGTTAATTCGGTACTTACTACATTCTCAAAAACTGAATGGAAATTTCCTGCTGCTACTTCTATGCCATAAAGTTGCGATTGGAAATTATCTAATGCATTTTCGACTTCTGTAAGGCCAGTTTGAAATGCTAAGAAGCTGGGATCACCTAAAATGTTAATTGTTAAATTTTGGTTTCGAATCAGCCCATGATCCACAATAGGTTGTCCAGTAAGAACTACCTCCCGTGCATTAAGACCTGATAATACCGCTAGAGAGAAATCACTCGGTATTACAATCCCTATGGACACAACCCTGCTTTGTACAGAAACTAATGCTTCATCTATAGATTCGAATTCAGTCATCTTAAAGGTACTATTCGAGATATCCAAATTTGTTTGATCTTCTAAACTCTTCACGAAAAATTCTCCAAACCCTTCTGTAAATGGATTGAATGTTTCGTTATCTTTCCAATCCCTTGTGGCATTTGCAAAACTTTCTTCCCATTCAGGTTGTATAAGACTAGAATCATCAAGATTAACAATTCCCAGAGACACGGTTACCTCATCATATCCACTTCCCCCAAATATAAAGGCAAATATGAAAATAAAAAAGATGGGGAAGCCTATAATAAGAGTCATCCGAGCTGGCGAACGAATGACTTGTTTAAAGGATCGAATGAAAACTTT
>JAEOTM010000162.1 GCA_016839815.1 Candidatus Hodarchaeota archaeon | reverse complement strand
TATCAGAGCTAGTATCAATCCGTATAAATTTGAATCCAAGCGGTTGTAGATAATCTATCTCATTTTGTCTCCGAATATCATCAATTACAATAGGAGATTCACTTGATTGGACTTTATTTGCTACATAACGCACCCACACATCGTCATCAAATTCACGCATGAATTTACCTATGCCTTGAAGAAAATCCCTATCTGGTTTTATCTGTAACTCATGAGCTATGTCACGCATCTTTCCAGATAGACGTATTTTCTTACATTGATATTTTGTAGTTAGATAATCAGCTGCAAAACTCTTCCCTGACCCCATATGTCCTGTAATTCCTATTAGTAACCGCATAATAGTCTACTCAGCATATTACGCATCTGAGGCCTATATTAAAAAGATCAATGCACTGTCAATTTTGATCTTCCTGTTCTTCTTGACTCTCCTCTTCAGTATCTTCTTTGAGATCAATTATGCGTTCAGCACTGGAAGGTTTTGATTCCTCTGGTACACTCTCAGGAGCTGGAGCAGAAGGTTCTGGTTCCTCTGGTACACTCTCAGGAGCTGGAGTAGAAGGTTCTGGTTCCTCTGGTACACTCTCAGGAGCTGGGGTGGAAGGTTTTGGTTCCTTTGGTGTACTATCAAGAGCTGGGAGGTCTAAATCATCAGTTGGAGTAGAAGTAACAGTTGGAGTACCAATACCTGTGAATGCTTTTGAAATTACATACATAATTCCAAAGAAAAATCCACCATAAAACGCAATCGATTCTACATTCTCAAAAGTTCCTACTGCAGACGAAAGAATTGTTGTTAAACCCGAAAGAGATCTTAGAGGTGCATCAGGGATAGCTAGCTCGTAAATATCCCCGAGAATATTTGTAATTATCAAAACAAACGAGGTTGATACTAACAGGAAAAAGATATCACCTCTATCCTTAACTTTTGGTGTTACCAAAGTTACTGATAAGAATTTAAATGCACCAGAAAATATGAAGATAATTGGAAGGATCAGGAAGGGGAGATATTCCAATGTTGGCCATATTTTGGCCAGATAATCCGAGATGGGAATTACTATCTCAGTATGTAGAAGATATAGAAAATTAGGTACTGTTAAATCGATGTCAAAACTCAACTCATTCTTTAACATTTCAATAATATCCCCAAAACTATCCCACAATAATGAAACCCATACTCCAAGCATTAATAGATATTTTGAGAATACCATAACTTTGGGGGGTGAGCGGGCCAGCATCTCACCAGAACGAGCAACTTCAATCCCTTTTGACAAAGCAGTAAAAATCGCAATAAAAGCAAATCCTTCTGCAAATCCTACGACTAAGGTAGCAGCTATAGTAATAATAATGAAATCCAACTGGATCAGAGGTTCAAAATCAACGATTCTTGTAACAAATGATTCTACAAAAACATTAACAGCCTCTGCAAAATCAAATGTTTCACCTGTAAAGTACTGAAGCGTATCCCAACCTCCCCATAACAATGTCGGGAGGAGCCATAATGTAGCTATCAGGGGAATGATTACAAGTAAATTAATGCTAGTAATAAATGCAGTTATTTTCACTCCTCTCCAAACAATAAGAAAAACCGTTTTTAAAACTTGGTATACCCACCAAATTGCAGCTAGAAGATATATGATGTTAACCAAAGGTCCAATTGAAGTACCTTGAACTTGAATGACGAAAAACAAGAAAAATGGAATGATTATCCATATGAACAGTTTATAAACAGTCCTAATTCCTTCTGCTTCTTCTTTTTCCTCAATTTCTTCATCCTTTTTGAATTTCTTAACAATTCTACGTCTCGCAAAGGTTGTTAAAATTACGAGGAAGACTAAGATCGAAAAAGCAATGATAAGAACGAAGAATGTACCAAAATAGAGATTCCGTGCAGTTTCATAGAATTTTCGTCCTTCTAATTCTGAAAGTCCCTCGATATCGAGTTCGTAATAATCAAGAATAGTACGCATGAATATAACTGGTAGTAACTGCAAATATGTTTCCTGTAAGAAAACATCCAAGAGAAGGTAAATTGATGAGCAAAATGATAATGCTAGCATTGTAAATAGCCAAAAACGGACATTATAAACCATCTTCCCATCTTCATCTCTTAATCCAAACTCATTCGCCATGTCAAACAGGACTATCTTTGTAAATCCGAATAAAACCAGAAAAAAACACAAAGTTGATACAATAATGGCAACAATATATTCTGTACTCTCATATGTAACAGTTGAAAGATCAATATCTGCAGAAACTACCATAACAATTATCAATAACAATGTTATGAATAGTACTCCAATAATCTTAATCATCTGTTTAGCGAGATACTCTTTCCATGGAATTCGTGCAACTTTTTCTTTAACCAACATCATTCCTCAATCCGTATGAATAATTAGAAAAAATCTCAAGAGATTTTATATGATTAACCTTTTATTTAATTCGACCATTATAATTAAATATATTACATCTAATATGTTTTATCCCCTTTTGGTGACAAGAAATACTAGAGCGTGAATTTTCATGGACTACACGGAGAAAGCAAAATATCATATGAAACTCATTGTCTGCGGTACTGGAGCTGTAGGTAAAACTAGTATCGTCCGTCGATTCGTTGAAAATAAATTCGATTTTAATTATCTACTTACGGTTGGGATGGAACCTTCAAATCGTAAATTACAAGTAAATGGATTTTTAGTTAATTTAATCTTGTTTGATGTCGCGGGTCAGAAGCGATTCCAAACATTAAGAGAAATTTTCTTCCGAAAAGCGAATGGGGCATTACTTGTATTTGATTTAACCCGTCCTGAATCTCTGGAAGAATTATACGAATGGAAAGACCAGATTGATGAAAGATTAGGAAAAAATAAAATTCCTATAGTTCTGATCGGGAATAAGGCGGATATCGAGGATATGATTCAAATTGATTATTCCATCTTGGAAGATACAGTTATTCCAGATTTTCAACCAGTGAAGTACCTGGAAACATCTGCATACCTCAATCAGAATATTCATGAAGCATTCTCTATCGTAACGAAAGAAGTGTTGAAGAGACAGGGTATAATAAAATCTTGATTATGATCACAATTGTCCGTCAAAGCGAAAAAGACCTTTAAATAGATTAAATGATAACCCATCCATAAGTATCAGTTTCTGAATCCTTCCATACTCGAACATTTTGAATAGGGTCTTGTACAAAAGCCTTAGACAGTTTTATCAGATTATTTTCGTGAAATGGTGAGTTCCAATTAATTCCAATTTCACTACGATATACATCTATAGGAACTCCGATATCAGTAACGTAAAAATCCCCTAAATACTCTGATGGTAAGTGAAGTAATCCAGTTTTGACAAAAGCTATCGTAAGTGTCGCTAATGGATGAAATTGACTGAAATTTTCACCTGTTGTTATATCTATTCCTGATGGACAGTCCAATGAGATTACAGATTGATTTTTTCGGAAAAATGAAAACACATCTTTCGTAAGATTGTCTTTACGATTTTGAAAACTATAGCCAAGAAAACAATCAAGAATCAAAGAGTTTTCTGGTATACTTGTCGGAATTCCATCGGCTACGGTAACACCCATCCTTTCTGCTCTCTTCAATTGATCTTTAAAAACGACTTTGAGATTTTTTTTTCCCTTGGGAAGAAATATCTCAACTTTACACCCCCATGCAGCCAATCTTCTCGCTGCAACCAATCCACCTCCTCCATTTCCACCAGATCCTACAATTACAACATAAGAACTTGATTCGTTGTTCATTAAATATGATAGTCTTGCTAGATTTACTCCTGCATTTTCCATCATTAAAAGTAGAGAAACCCCCCGCTGTTCCATCAGCTCATCTACTTTAATCATCTGTTCACGTGTTATTCCTGGTAAGACTAACCTACTCACCACCTTTTTTAAAAAGAAATTATCTTAAACTATTTTACACCAAAACTTTCATACACTAACCGTTTTCCACCTTTTGCAAAAGTATCCGTTTCGACATAGGCCATCGATGCGAGAGCTTGAGAAAATTCTCTGATAAAACCAGTAGTAAAACGCTTTAGCGCTCCTCGTAGGTAAAAAGTCGTTTGAGGTGACAGAATTAATGCAATAACTTGGTTTTTCCGTTCTAAAATTAGTTGATTTCCCTCTAGTTTAACCTCAGAGATATCAGACGTTGATTGAGTAGCTTCCTGCATTAAAGAAGTTATCGCAACGATCCCTCCAGCAAATAGAGCTTCGTCAAGAGACTCATCATCAGCTTTGAAATCATATGAAAACAGTGGAATACCTGTTTCATGAACGACTAAAATGCGATCAGCTTGATGACGATTAAACACAGCAAAGTTTTCTCGACTTCCAAATGAGATATAATACAAGATAAAACCAATAGCTACATCTGCACGTAAGAAAATCGAAAATACCATTGAAGATAAGGATAGTGCAACAGGTCTGAGAATAAAGGGAACCATGTAGGCGATGATGATCCCTATAATCATATACTTCAATTGTTTCTTCTGAACAGCCCAAGCGTCGTTATATCCCTTCCATAAACTTAGAATTATCAACAAGCTTCCCATTGCAGGTAAGAAAAGTGTGAGAAAGTCCGTCAGGGGATCTAAATTGATAGTTAAAAGCTCTAGTTCTGGGAGATAGGTACTTCCAAACTCTCCCAATAAGATAGCAACCATAGTTCCACCGAGAAACAATGTATGTACCATTTGTTTCCAAGTGAATATGGTGTCATATTCAAATGCCTCAAAGAAATAAAGCAAAAAACAGACAGATACCATAGACGCCATTATCGAAAACTTAGTTAGAGGAATTAATAATGATTCATCTGTAATAAACATTCCAATCAAACCTGTCCCATCTGCAAACAGTAATGCAATTAATGCCATTAAGAAAAGAGTAAGGGTTTTTGCATTATATTTAATCCAACGACGTGACAAACTTATTGCAATAATTATTTCAGCAGAGACACACAGAATAGCAATCGTTAATGTGATGATTATATCAGGTGTAAGGATCATTCAAAGCCCCATCCACTTCAATGTAGAACACTTGGAGTATAAGTTGAGAAAGTAGTGCTTAATTATGGCTTTTCTTCTACCTTTTTAGTAAATCAGAATTGTTACTAGATTTTTCATTGAAGTAAGTGAACTGACGATCCGTTCATTAATTTGGACATACCACGTATGTAAATAAAAAGAGAGAGTAGTTCGAGAATGCGAATTAATGTTAATATTTAAACAGGGAACTCCTGATATAAAGAAGGAATCAGATGAAGATGGATGAAATGGTGCAAATCTACATATTCGGGCCATTGAAATATCAATTTAACCCAACAGCAAAATTGTCAGAGGATACAGTCGTTAATTTACCTTTTATTTTGAATGAAACAGTAGAACAACTTTTTAAAAGGTTAAAATTATCAAATTCGGATCTCGGGGAATGTTTTATTAATCATACAATTGTACAAGACATTTCTGATTTCATTCCTGAAAATGCGCGAGTGGCTATCTTTTCTCATGGAATGATGTTAATTGATGGTGGTCTCTACATCAAGAAATGGAAGGATTAATCAAAAAAATCAGAAAATACCGATGTGAAGGATTATGATAGATGTCCACATCTATGGATTATTGAAAAAGAAATTCGATCCAAACGCTTCACTGGGAGAGAATACAATAATCAAATTAAAACATAGGAATGGTTTACTACTTAATGATGTATTTGATGAACTTGAAATATCCCAAGAGGAATGTGGTGATTGTTTTGTTAATGGAAAAGTTGTCAAATTTCATGAAAACCCTATAATTGAAGATAAATCGCGTGTAGCTATTTTTTCAGAAGGAATGTATCTTTTATGTGGAGGACAGCATCTGAAAGGACACGGGTTCATTACTCGCTCCGCTCCCAAGGATTATGATTACTTTCATATTTCACCTGGTGATTAATTGATCCAAATACAGGTGAAATTATTTGCCACCCTTCGGGATAGAGGTCCCGAAGGATTAGCTATTGGTGAATCTTTTACTTTAAGTATAAAACGAAATACAACCTTCAATCAACTGATAAAAGAATTAAAGATTTTACCTGAAGAAGCCAAGATCATAATGAGAAATCATATCACTATTAAATCTCTTGAAGAAACACTTCAAGAAAACGATGATGTCGCTATATTTCCTCCTATTGGTGGAGGTTAAAGAATCCTTCATTTCATTATATACAAGTTAACTCTCAATTTGATTATGAAAAAAGGTCAGAGCTATTTCTATTCCCACTTCTTTCCAGATAGACTTCATAATGCAGCCCTATTTTGTTACGAAGTTCGAAAGGTTTAAACTCTGTGTCAGTTCTAACCTTGAACAACTTCCAATACAATGAAATGTTCTATCATGGAAGATTTCAAATTAATTCTGTTTTATTTAGATAGATACATAGGTGGTAAGAATGGCTCAAATATTGAGAATAAATATGTCAGATATGACAACAAAATATGAAGAATTTCCTGAAAAGTATAAAATGCTTGGTGGACGAGCATTAACATCGACAATGGTTTTTGATGAAGTTCCTCCTACCTGTGAACCCCTAGGCCCACTTAATAAAGTTGTAATAGCTCCTGGGATAGTAACTGGTACAAATGCCCCTAGCTCGGGCCGATTAAGTGTCGGTGGAAAATCTCCCTTGACTGGTGGAATTAAAGAAGCCAATGCAGGGGGACTTACAGCTCAGAAATTGGCGAAATTGGGATTAAAGGCTGTTGTCCTTGAAGGACAACCAAAAACAAGAGAAAAATGGTTTAACATTGTAATCAAAAAAGGTTCAGCAGAGATCGTAGAAGCGAATGAATTCGCTGGTATGGGATTATATGATCTTATTGGAAAAGTATGGGAAAATTTTTCAACTAAACCAGGTATTATTGGATGTGGAATTGCAGGCCAAAAATTAATGCGATCTGCTGGAGTATTTGGTAATAATGTTGAAAATAATGACCCTGGAAGATACGCTGGACGTGGTGGTCTTGGAGCAGTTATTGGCTCTAAGAGTATTATTGCTATCATAACCGATGACACAGATGGTGAACGCCCACAACCTGTAAATAGAGATCTATATGATGAAGGACGAAAAAAATTAGTGTCCGCACTTAATGAGCATGCTGTAACTGGAGTGCTAGAAAAAGATGGTAAACCATATGGAGGATTAAAAAACTACGGAACAAACGTTCTCCAAAATATTATCAATGAAGCAGGTGCTCTTCCTACGCGAAATTGGAGATCAGGCCGATTTGATGGAGCAGCTAAGATTTCTGGTGAAGCAACACATGAACTGGTCGATAAAGTAAAAGCTAAATTCCCAGATAGTCCTGCCCAATATGCTCATGCCTGTCACCCTGGATGTATTATGAAATGCTCTAATGTTGTTCCTTATGAAGATACAGGGAAATTACAAGTTTCTCCTCTCGAATATGAAACAGCTTGGGCGTTAGGTACGAATTGTGGGATTGATAGTCACTTCCACGTATCTGAACTCAATCGAATCTGCAATGATCTAGGGCTTGACACCATTGAAGCTGGGAATACGATAGGTGTTGCCATGGAAGCAGGTTTGCTTAACTTTGGTGATGGACCAGCTGCTGTTGATTTTCTAAAGAAAGTGGGTTCTGATTCCCCAATGGGTAATTTAATTGGCCTTGGAGCTTTAGGACTGGGACAAGCGTTCGGAGTAACTCATGTCGCCCATTGTAAAGGCCAATCACTTCCAGCATACGATCCACGACCAATCAGAGGTATTGGAGTTACTTATGCGACAGGTCCTCAAGGAGGCGATCACACACAAGGCTACACCATTGCTCCAGAGATTCTTCAAGTCGGTGGTACTCCTGATCGGATGGATGTTAATAAAGCTGAACTTTCTAGAGCTTTCCAAGCTACAACCGCCTTTATTGATTCAACAGGCTATTGTCTTTTCATAGCATTTGCAATTCTTGATATCCCTTCAGGTTCCGAAGGTATGGTTCAATCCATCCAAGGATTCCTAGGAGATACATCAATTGATGCAGTTGCTTACGGAATGGAAGTCTTGAAAAAAGAAAGAGAGTTCAATAAACTTGCTGGATTCACTAAAGTAGATGATCGACTTCCCGAATTCTTCCAAACAGAACCTCTTCCTCCCCATAACGTCGTTTTTGAAGTATCTGCTGAAGAATTAGATAAAGTCTTTGAAGGTTAAGTTTTTATTTAAAACCTTCATCTTTCTTTTTTTCTATGGGAGCGGTGATTATAGCTACACCTATTGCACATATTACGCCGCCTATTATTGCCATACTAGAGAATTCTCCCATGAACATCCAAGCAAACAGGAGTGAGAAAAGAGGGATTAAAAATTGGATATTGGACGCATAAATCGCTCCGAAATTTTGTACAAGCTGTAAATACAGAGTAAATGCAATTGCTGCTGCTCCAACTCCGATGATTAATAATCCAGTTATACTTTCTAGAGTATAGCTACTCGCTGGTGGGATTTTTTCAAATCCCAAAGAGAAGATTAAGAGAAATACTGCTGCAAATCCTAGGTTTAGTGAAGTGACTTCGATAGATGATTCATCTGGGAACATTTTTTTTAGAGAGAGGGAATACCCAGCCCAGGCTACTCCAGACAAAAACCCGAGGAAATTTCCTAAAAGAAAGTGAGTAAAATTTTCCACAAGTAAATCGCTTTCAGCTAAAAATACCAAACAAATGCCAAATATTGAAATTACTAGAGCTATTGATTTTCGTGAAGAATAGGTTTCATCGGTAAATAGTAAAGGAGCTACTAAATAAACAAGTCCTGGATTAAAATTAAGAAGGACTGAACTAGAACCACCTAATATATAATGAACAGAGAAGTTTTGTCCAACTATCATTAAAACAAGCCACAGAGAACAAAATATTATTGATTTAGTGTGTTTGGTCAAAATGTTTTTGAGATTACCTATCTTTCTTTGAATTAACACTATAGTAAAGAGAGTAAGGAAACCTAAAATATAACGAAGAAAGCCAAAAAATAATCCAGGAAATAATCCCTCATTACCTACCCATTCCTTAGATACTAGGGGAGGAGTTGACCATAACACTACAATGATCAGAGAAGAGACTACGAAGTTGAGAGATAAGTTATTTCTTGAAATATCTGCCAAAACTGTTCGCTCTAAAACTCTTTGTTAAACGAAAAATTTCATACCAGAGTGGCTAAATAAATAGATCGAAGGAACGAATGGACTGTTTGACTTCCATTAACTTCCAATTCCCGTGACATGGGAAGACAATAACGAATCATTAAGGAAGTATCAGTAATATTAAGAAATGAGACAATGGAGCTCTGATTAATAAGTAAGTCTCCACGAGAATAAGTAAGAATAATTGTATTAGGTTGAAACTCTGGGAGAAATTCTGAAATCTGATTAAAAAGGGATTCATATACTAAAAAACTGAAGTGGGGACGAGAGAAAATTCCCTGGATTTTTGTACTAATCACTTCATCAATATGCTCCCAGCCATATGACAGTTGAGTAGACATTTCAGAGGTCTCTAGGTTGTTTACTACGACCTCATTCGAGGAAGTTCTTGAGGCATGAATTTCTATATATCTTAATGGATAAATTTTTTCATATTGGTCAATTGGAATACTACCGAATCCAAGGGAAACTATAAGTTCAAACCAGAAAGCATCATCTTGATTCGAGGCATGGGCAATTTCACAATCATCAGCTGATATTTCAGATTCTAACCAAGAAAAAAGATCGCGAATCCTCCGAGAAATTGCTGTTCCAGCCAAGTAGGGAATTCCTCTTCCGAAGAGACCTTCGCACAAAAAGAAGATACGGAAATTTCTGTTTTGAATCGTGAAAAACCCAATCCCTTCATTATCTGGAATTCTAAAACCGTACACACCTGACATAATATAAATATTAGGAGGAGGTTCAATTTCAGCCAAAGCAGTAACAAGAGCAGTATACAAAGATCCTCCAAGAATAGGTTCCAAATCCGATCCAAGACGTAAATGACAGTGGCCAATAATAGATTTACAATGGAGATGTTGAATCCATATTTGCGAAACTACTACCATGAAAAATTCCTACTGCTTATAATCTGTTTTCACATGAAATTTTTTGGATCATCTCCACTTGTGGGGAGTTGTGTATAGGTTAATCAAAAGAATATCATATGAAAACTATCTTTTAGGTGAGTAATCATTTTCACCTTCAAAAATCAAGTTAAAATAAGTTATCTAATTAAACCAACCGGATGTTAATATCAAAGATTAGTTGGATCAAGTAATTGAATTTTCAAGAAATTGTGCTACTATGAAATCTATTTCATATTTTTCTTGAATTTTCCCTTTAAGCACTACATTTATCAAAAAGTATAAATAATACTATTCTCAAATATGATAATAAATTAGAATTTCGTTCAGGATTGATAATTCAGCTTAGATATCATTACTGACCCGTTAAAATTCCTAAAAATAGACGGATGCCTTATAATGGAAGTAAAAGAAAAGATTGATATTTTAAAATATGTACACAAAAATCCGAATAGCTTACCACTGGAAATCTACAATTCCCTTTTAAATCAATCCAGAACGAAAAAAACAACTTCAACTATTTTCAGATTTATCCAGGAATTGGTTTCTATTGGTTACCTCAATTTATACAGACCTGATCAGAAGAGAATAACACTTACACGTGCAGGGAAACAATTCCTTAACTCTTATCGTAGACTAGATTTCAGAATCAAAAATTGTCATTCAACAATCAATATCATCATTATACCATGTAGACACTGTTGTTCGACTATTCCATATATTAACTATCCTTATATGCCGAAAGAAAACTATGGAGGAAAAGTTCATTGATTGATCTTCTTGCTGCGAGGGGTTCTGTTGAGATTCTCATGTATCTCAACGCGCTTGATGAACCAATACCAATTCTGAAAATCAATACCCATTTTCAATCAATGAGTAGATTGAATTTTACATCAGCTACTATTTATCGAAGGGTTAAGGAACTTCAGTTAGCTGGTTTTATTGAGAAAAACGACGCTAATAAGGTTCTACTAACGGAGTTTGGTAAAAAGAAACTAGCTGATATCCAAGGTAAAGAGTTTCGACTAAAAAGGTCAAGACGTGAAATCCTCAATGTTATTCAAGAGCAGGAAGGAATCAGCGTGACGGAACTACAACAGCGTGGATTTTCTCCAACAACGATTAAACGATCAATCGATGATCTAGAGGATCTCAAGCTGATTAAGCAATATGTGGATGAAGCGAAGAGCTTTAGCTCTAAAAAAGTTGGACGTCCAAAAAAACGGCACCAGCTGACGAAAAAAGGCATGAAAATACTAAAAAAACAAGAAGAATTAGAAGAAGAATTAAAAAAATAAAATATGTGAATGAGTATGAAAAATGAAAACAATGTAAATAGAAATATCAAAATTAGAGTATCTCCCTCTAGTGAATATGCATTGGCCAGTGGAGAAACCCATCTCTATGCACAACTTGAATTAGAAGCGGTAGAGGAAGTTATTGAAACAAAGGAGAGAGTTGCACTTAACCTAAGTGTGGTGTTAGATCGTTCTGGTTCAATGGGAGGATCAAAAATTGAGAAAGCTAAGAAAGCTGTTGAGTTCATTATTGAAAATATGTCGAAACAGGATATATTTTCACTAGTTATCTATGATGATGTCATTGAAACCATAGTACCGGCAGGAAATCTTACTGAAAAGGCTTCAATTATTGCCAAAGTCCAAAGTATTACAGCAAGAAACATGACTAATCTTCATGATGGAATGATGGAAGGAGTGAATCAGGTTAGAAAAAACACCAAGCTAGAATATCGAAATGTCGTTTTATTATTATCAGATGGTTTGGCAAATGTTGGGATATCATCAAAGAGTGAGGTAGCAAAATCGGCAAAGAATGTTCACAACAAAGATGGTGTTACGATAAGTACATTCGGAATTGGGGATGATTTTGACGAGGATATGCTGGTAAGTATTGCTGATTCCGCATCTGGGGAATTTTACTACATCAAATCTGCTGATGATATTCCAGTTTTTATTGAAAAAGAATTTAAAGGCCTTCTTGCAACAGTAGCTTCAAATATCTTAATAGGGGTTAAACCTTCCAAGGGAGTAAATATACAACGGATATTAGGAGTTTCTCTAGAGGATCAGGATATTCAACCTTTCAAACTTGGAGATCTACGATCAGGAAATAATCGGTTACTTATCTTAGACCTTATGCTGTCGTCGGGACCACTAGATTCACTACAAGAGATTGTTAATTTTGAGGTTGACTGGATTCCTACACACTCTGGATCAAAAAAGATCAGTCAACAACACCCCTGTTCTGTGACTTACACGAATAAAGAAGAATTATTGGCTACAGAAAACCAACAAGTATTGGATAACGTGGTAATTCTTGAGACAGCCTTAATCAGAGAGGAAGCCATATATCTAGCTGATCGTGGACAGTTTTCTGAGGCTCAAAAACTTGTTTCAACTCAACAATCGAAATTAAAACATCGATCTGAATTAGCTGGATCTTCTCCACAATTGCGGTCAGTGATTGAGGATAATAAAGCCTTACTTTCTAGTACATTGGCCGAAGATGTGTATTCCAAATCATCAAGAAAATTTGCTTCCAACATGATGTATTCCCTACGGAAACAACGAAAGAAATGATGAATATATCGTTTTTTTCTTTTTTTTCTATTTTAGTCTCTCTTGAGAGACTTCTATGGTTTTTAACGATTCAAGTACGTCCTGGTTCTGCTTTTCCAAGGAATCTAGTTTGTTAAAAACTTCTTTCCAGATTGGGGAAATATCTCGAGTTAATTGTTGTTCCGCTTTGTACGTCCCTTTTTTGAAATCTAACCAGCCAACTATAACTGCTATTGGAAAATATATTATTCCGAATACTATAAAGAATACTGAAAATGATTTGAGAACTTCTGGGATGAAAAACAAGTTTTTAAATAGAAGATTGTAAAATATCAGGGTAAAGTTAATCAATGAAAATATCAAGGCAAACCAGTTGCCATGACCTCTTAAAAAGTATTGTCTTAACCTTGCTCCTTCATCAATAGCTTTTCTTAGAAATTTTTTTGTACTGAGATACCTTTCATCGCTTTTAGACATATTATTCACCAAACAATTGGAAAAACGTTCGGTTGTTAATTACTATCGATATTCACGATAACAAAAATTATCCTCATTTCCCCATTTATACATAATTTTGGAACAAAATTTCATTTTATTAGCATAAAACTGCCATTTGGACGATCTATCATAGAAGACTTTATTAAGAAGGAAATCCCAATATTACTTGGAAATGGGAATTCTATTAAGAAAAGTAAAACTGATGAGGAACCTGATGGATATAATCTTCACCTATGGTGTTGGGTTCATCTTCCTTTTTGGAATCATCTTTCTTCTCTACCTGCTCTAATTAAACTTGTGAAGATTAGAACGCTAATTTTTTTGTTCGTTTGTCTCCTTAATCTTATATTTAAAGTTCGAGAGATTTTAACGTAATTCTTATTTGAAAAAGTGATTTTTCCTTAGTTATCTTAAAAAAGGGGAAAATAGATGTGCCTTGATACTGTTTTTCAAATCCTAGTTCACTTTTTGCTTGGGAGTAAATTGGAAACAAGTGACATTGCATCGAATTAGGTAGTTCAATACCCAAAGAAACGTTTTCATATTCATTAGTATCATGAAGTTCTACAAGATCACAATTTTTTTCCTCAATTAATTCGTTTAGACCATATTTTTTTTTATTTAGAAAACTAAAAGTCTTATACGGGTAAGAAGCTGCAAGAAAATTCATTTCAGGAGTGAAATAGAGCTCGGTCTCATCAATTCCTCCTGAAATACGAATCTCATATGTTATTAAGAGGGAGGAGTTCATTAATTTGTACGATTTCCTAATTACGATGGAAACGGGATTATTATTGGTTAATCTCACCTTTGCTTTCCGATGTAAAATTATTCTATTTTCGCTATCACATTCAATAGCGTATTCTTGATTTGCGAAATCGCCAACATCTTTGTAATGATTAGTTTGATATATTTGAACACCAGAGATTTCATGGAAGAAATGATCTTGAAATGACCACTTTTCTATCCCATCTTCAACGATAGATGCATCTTCTGTATGATATGATTCCTTAATCCGTTGAAGCACGTTTTGAAAATCATAATTCCGCTCCTTTAAATTCAACGAGAATATAGACCCTCCCTTAAGTGAAGATATGAAACAAGAAATATTTTCATTTTCTAAGATACCGTCCATATGGCCATCTAATAATACATCTTGGGTTAATACTTCAGGGAGCGTGATGTTTTTCTCTTTACAACTTTGATCAATCAGATAATCAGCTCTTATGATATGTTGTAGGCATGTGTGACGTAAAAATCTATAATATATACCTCCAAACATTCCTGACCAATATGCATCATTTGATTGGCTTGCCAGGATGTTTTCCCAGATTTTTTGAACCTCAATCGTTGATAAAAGGGATTCAAATGTTTTCAATTTATTTCTACAATACATCATCCGTTTATGAATTACATTGGCTTGAGAGTATTTGACCAAGAAATTTTGCCAAATGGAGCCCTGAGTAAAGGTTAGTATGTCCTTTGCGTGAGATAACTCCCCGTTTTGTGCTTTTTTCCTTAAGCGCTCCAATCGTTTACGTAAAGTGGTTGGAAGTGCCCAGATGGCCATTTTGTCATAAGAACTAGTGGGTAAGTAAACCAATCCCTTAGGTGTATGATTACTCAGATATGTACTTAGTAGCACAGGTTTTATCCAATTATGATCAATAAGTGCCTCGAAAAAACTATCCATCCATCCTTTCCTCCCATCATATCCATTAACATAGCATATATCATGAGTAGTTCGATCACCAGCAGGCCATACACCCATTTTCTCGGCATCAGAAATCATAACAACGATTGCTTCATGGGAAGAATCACGTGCTTTTTGTAAATACTTAATGGATTCTGATGGGGATTTCCAAGGTGTTAAGTAACGGATTGATTCATTAATAGGGAATATTGTAATTGGATATCCTTGGTATTCGGTAGTATAGGTAAAAAAGGTTTCATCTTCCGAAAGACCAGCCATCCTGAGTAAGTAATCATCAATGAACACAAATTCAATCTTTAGTTTAGCGAGAGTCTTGGGTAGATCAGGAACCCACACTCGTTCTGCAAGCCATAATCCCTTTGGTGTGATATTATAATTCTCCCTCCACCAATTTACAGTCTTCTCTATCTGCTTAATACGATCTTCTTCTGGTATTATAGCCAGAATAGGTTCATAAAAACCTCCTCCGATGATTTCCAACTGATTGTTTGAATATAGCAATTTAATCAGATCGAAAAAGTTAGGATGGTACTTTTTCAACCAAATTAAAAGAGGTCCGCTAATATGGAGATTTATTTTCACTTTCGAATGGTTCTTGATAGTTTGAAGAAGAGGTAGATAGGCCTTTTGAAATGCATCTTCGATTACCCATGGGAAATTTCCCACTGGTTGATGCATGTGGAAAGTAATTGGAAAATATACTGTACCTTGTTTTAGCTGTTTTATCAAACTTGTCACAAGAGGAATTGAGCTGTTCAGATAATTAGTTGCTTAATTTCAGCAATTTTCTCTTCTACCTTGGTGATAGTCACAGATGGGTCGATTTTAGGATTGGCATCAATTAGTAACAATAATCCTTCTCCTAGAATATAAACAAAGATATTAGATACTCCACTAACTGCAAGAAAGAATTCAGGTTGCTCTAAATGGGCAGCAAACGCTCCTCGAATCGCTCGTACTGCAGCGGGAAGAATTTTCGGATCCATTTGGTTAACAATGACGGCACCTGTAAAGGAAGATACACATACTCCTTGAATAGCCTCTTCGTTGGCTTTCCATTTAACGAGAATTTCATCAACCGACAGTTTCATGGATTCACCCATATATCGACTTTCGCCAGCCATGACTGTCAGAATAGCCTCATCAAATTCTTTTTTCTCTTTCGAAGTTATCCTAATCGATTTCCTACCGAATTTATAGGAAAAACTTCCAAGGAATAAAGTCATTAAGGTTCGTAGCTTAAATTCAATATCTAATAACGAAGCAGAGGCAGAAGAGATTAATGCAAAAAGACCTTCTCCTCGTGAAATTCCAGCAATACGCATTGAAGCAAAATCAACGTAAAAAATTTGGCCTTGGTCGATTTTTTCCTCCTTGAATCCTTGTGAAAGATCGAATGCTGACTGGAGAAGAGAAAAGATTTGTTTCGGTGAAAATTCATCAGCTACTTTGGCTGGACGAAAATCCTTTGTGATAAGTGGTCGTCCTTTATTTGTAAAAACGAAAAAACCCAAAAAGATTTCAAGTTCATCGAACGAAACCACTTGCTTCTACTCTCCTAAAATCAGCTTACCCATTTGAATGAAAGCATCTTCTACCTTAGATCCGGTTTTAGCCGATGTTGTTATAAATTCCTCGGCTTCAAGCTTTTCAATTATTTCTTTCTTTGAACCAGGAACCTTACCCTCTGCTAAATCTTCCTTATTACCAATCACTATTATTTTAGCATTTGGACTCTGTTCTTTAACGTCATTTCTCCATCTTTCGAGTTTAGTGAAAGTATCATCGGACCTAGTTAGATCAAACACGAGGAAAACGCCATGGGCTTTTTTAAGATATAAATGACGAAAATTAGTGAAGCCTGATTGACCTGCTACATCCCAAATCTGATAAATAAGCTCTTGATGTCCTTCATCCAATTCTAAATTGACAGTTTTTGACAAAAAGTCAACACCTAATGTGATTTGATACCCCTCTTCAAAAAAATTATCTACATATCGTTTGATCAAGCTAGTTTTCCCAACTTCGGGTTCTCCAACTAAAAGGAGTTTAAAAGCAAATTTACCCGTTTTTCCTTTCTTCTTCGGCATGTAACTATCTCCTAGAATAATTTGAACGACAAATATGTCTAATTTTTATTGATCCTCTCTGAAAAGTATTTTCTTAAAAGGATTCGCCAATTTCAGCGATTTATATCGAATTAGGTTAGTATTATATTTATGGATAATAATATTGACTTATCAAGATTCGTGAAATAACCAAGATTCGTGAAAAGCTATGCCAAATTTTTGTCAAATCAGTTTCAATTTACAAGCCAAAGGTAAAGCTAAAATTGAATCCTTCCGTTTTAATGTCAACTCAATAACCGATCCATCAATAGAATTTCCTAGTTTTCCTAAAGAGAAGATGTTACGAGCCTTAGGAGAACACAGTCGGGGCCAGAGATATGGATTTGCCCAAGGCGATTTGAAAAATCTCAAATTTAAGAATTGTGACCATCTTAGTAACAATGAGGAAATTCATATTTTGATGCTAGTTTTTGAAAAAATTGGTCCGATCTCACTCCTCTTTAGGAATAAATTTGAATACCTCGTTTTAGAAGGAATTGATGCTCAGTACAACTATATTGGCTACAAGACACTTGTGAATCTTTTAATTCAGATAATTAAACCAGAAACAGCACCAATTCAGGGATTAGGGAGGATCAAAGCGATTTATCATGCATCCAATATTGAAGAACTCACGAAAAAAGCCTCCTACGTCCCTATATTCGAAACAACGGAAGGAAAAGTGTCACTCTTCCTTTTAAGTATTATCTTACCAACTTTAGTTGTTATCGTTCTCCCTCTCGAATGGCTAGATGAGATGACTTCATATCTGCTAGTTCTAGGTCTCCTCTCAATACTAGTATGTTCATATTCCATAGTCAAACGTTCTTTACGTCACGCTCCCATCGGGGTAATATCTTTAATTATTTCATATTTAATAGTTGAAACTCTGGTTCATTTTGACATATTGATTGATGGGATAAATCCATGGGGTATTTTTAACAACATTTCTCGGCAGAATCTTGTGGGAATTTTACGTAATAAACCAATTGTCAGTTCAATAGGCCCTCAGATCTTTATTGGTTTTGATCTCTTGGGTGCAATTGTCCCCTTTCTTGATATCATCCTTCTCGGTATTATTCCATTTACCATTGGTGCTGGGCTATCAGGCTTGCTCGAAAAGGTTGATAAAAAACTTAATTTCCGTACCATTACAGTTAAGACATTTTTCGCAGCATTGTTTTTAATTTCGATAATTGCTATCCCAACAACTTATCATGCTTTTGGAAAAGGTATGGAGGGAACCCTCTATGCAAGCATTGGAGTTACTGAAACAGCAGAAATATTTTCTGACAAATTCTTTACAAACCTTGAAGAAAATCTTGACGACCTACTAGCATTAATAGCCTCAGCACAGTTCAATTTTAATAAAGCAAATAATTCATTTACTCAATTTGCAGAAAATCCGCTAATCGCATTCCTACTGCCAGCTATTATTCCTAAAGTAGCTGGAATCCCATTAAAAGATCTCCCAAAAATTCTTGCACTAACAGATGTAGTTTCCAAATCTCTAGATTATGTTCCTAACCTTTTGTGGTCATTAACAAATTTAGAATCAGGAATTAATCTTACTTTTTCCATCCTGCAAGATTCTATTGGCCAATCTGCTGTCGGTGGTCATGGAGCAATGGCCACTGCAACATATGATCCTTCTATGCGAGAAGCGCTTAATCTTTTACTTCAGGGTACAAATAATCTTTCTTCTATTGAAGATCCTCTTCTCACTCTATTTTCTCAAGCACGAGAGAAAATTGATTATTCCGTATTTGCGGAAATTTCGTCTGTACTTACTGAACTTGAAGTAGTACTTCCCGTCTTAATCACTATTTTAGATGGATTAACTCCGTGGGTTAATAGTACATATAAATTAACACTGGTGATAGACGATTTATTTGATTTTAATTTCGATAGTTCCTATTTACAAAGTGCTGTGGATGATTTTGATCTATCTACCTCAATCTTAGACATTGATGTAGATACATTACCCAATACTTCAATTGTTCCTATACGAGATCTTGCAGAATTTAGTACCAATCTCCATTCTGTCACTCAATACTTCCTTTATACGATAGAAAACGGATCTCAAATGTTTCAACAGCTAAATAATACACTAAGGTTATTCGAAGATGTGGCATTTTCTAACGTATCTAATATTGATGACCCAATTTGGCAAGAAATCGATCATGGATTAGATGACACGTCAATGTACTTAAATGCCACACAGATTAGTTTAAACGAAATGAGTAACATTGTTACATCACAAAGTGAGCTAGAGTTTGAAGAATTAAATTCCTTCCTAGGAGAATTGCAAATTTTTATTGACGACACACGTACGGAATTTGATGTCGTAGAGGAATATTTTGACGCACTTCAAGGCACATATGATGCTAGTTCCTCATTTTCCTTAGGAATAAAGACATTAAATGAAACTATTACTATTGATTTGCTATCCCCACCAGCTAATTATACTAATGCACGAGGAAACTTTACACAGAGCCAAATCATTGCTAATCAAACCTTTGATATTCTAGATAATATTCCAACCCATCTATTGAATCAGAGTGCAATTACTAAATGGCAGAACTTGTTGAAAGGGGATATCACACTTAATACAACTCCTTCAATTTATGTTAATTCAAATAACTGTCTAAAATTAATTAATGGAATTGAATTAGCTGGTTTTGTTAACCCTATTGATGACTTAGATACTTTCAATCTAATTCTAACTACCGCAGATACTATGGACTGGAATATCTTTTCCTGATTAGCTGCTAAAGAAAAGAAAACTCAGATTGCTCCTTTAAGAAGGGTTGTGGATCCATATCCCAAACGGAAAGGTCAAATTCTCCTCGGGCTGCAGCTAATTCTCGTATAACAGCACCCACTTGCTTCGCTGGTTCTCCCCGCCAAAATTCTTCACCAAATTCATCGATCATTTGATTTATCCATTCTTTTACCCTCACGCTGGCCAGCATATAGGAAGGAGCATAAACATCATAATTAGGGGTAATATGATGTGTTAACCAGTAATCACCAGGAATTTCCCAATAGTAACGTTTTGTTAATTCTTGAAATCGCTTGGAAGCGTCTTCATAACCATAATCTTGTTTCCAAAATTCAATTTTCATCAGAGCATTCGCCGCATAAAAAACCAAGAAATATAAGTTCATAAAATGACGACGATCAATTATATCTTGAATTACTTCTTCATTCATCCCAAGCTCGTTTAGTAAAAACAGCGGTTGCTGCAACAACGTTTCAAGAAAGATAGAAAAAGTTTCGGCCACACTCATGGGTACAATATACCGTTTCCAAAATGGATCTCCTTCTAAACCCGATGCGCCATGGATTCCATGACCATACTCATGAAAAAGGCTCGTAAAATCACTGAATGGTGAAACGTGTTTGTAAACAACACGTATATCGTGAGGAACTTGTATTCCAAAACAAAATGCCGAAGGTGACTTCTTTTCTCTATCCTCACTATCAACCTTTATTTTATGTAACTCCTCTCCAAATCCCAAGTTATTCAATACCTTCTCAATAGCTTTCTGCGGATTCTTTTTATTGAAATACTTATTCAAAGGTGAGTATATTCGTCCTCTAGCCAGATAGAAGTCGTCATAATAATCAAATGAATCCTTACCGAGAATTTCAGGAGCAAAATGGTCAGCTGCCTCCAAAAATGCTTTTCTTGCTCCATCTCCTAATATATTAATAAAATCTTTTAATTTATCATAAGTTATGGATTCTTGTTCGAGATACGCATCTAAAGGACTGGTTTCATACAACTTATAGACTTGTTGCGCGATATTAAATCGTTTAGTTATTAATGGGGCAATTTGTGGTGCTTTTTGAATAAACTCATCATATACATTTTTCCGATTTTTGTCCTCTGTTTCGGAGGCATTAAATTGTCGCCATGAACCCCAGTTCACGGGTTTCCCATGTATTTTGAAGTTCTCGCTGGATAATATTTCTGTTCTTTTTTCGTAAAGCTCTAATGTTACTGGGAGTTTTCGAGCTTGTGAGATTGCTCCAATACAGTGAAGATAAAATGACCGAGGTTCACTGAATTCATTTAGGAAAGTTGTACTTAACTCAACAAGGGAGCTACTTGCTGCTTCCATCACTGATTTATCATATTCTAAACCACTTGTCTGATTATAACGCTGCTCTGCAAGTTGAATATGAAATTTTTCGAATTCCACACCGATTTCATCAAGTTTACTATCAGAAGAAATTACCAATAGAATCACCCAAGAGATTTGGATTACTCCCAAAATATGCAAAACTGAGTTTTTCGAATCGATTAAAGTGTTTTTTGTCAAAATCTATACAAGTATTTATTGTCATAAACTTTTTGAGCACGATAGAACTATGAGCCAAAAGATTATTTCTATTAGTTTGAATTTGAGGTAAAAATATTATGGAATTTACAGAAATTCTTGGAATTATTTTTGTTGTATTAGGGATTATTTTTTACTTTATCCTTGGTACTCGTCTTTTCCTTTCGTACCAACAATCTGAAAAGAAACAGACTTTGTATCTATCTTTACTTCTGCTTCTTGGCGGATTAGCTCTGCTTTCACTAACACTCGAACAATTAGTATTACGATTTTATGTAGAAGAATCAGTTACTCAAATGGCGGAAAGCCTCACAATATTCCAATTTTCTGAAATTGATGTATTCTATGTTGCTTTCCTTTTTGCAGCACTTGCGTGGTTAACTAGTGGTTTAGCAATAATCTCTGCAAATATCTTCACGCTCTCGTTCTTTCCTGAAAGAGATAAAAAGCTACTATTAATTCCAATATTTTTAATGTTTTTATGGTTTGTGATTCTTGTTACTGCACCTTTTCAATATATTTCTACGGGTTCTGACTGGTCTCCTGAGCACGAGTCAGTAACCAATGCGATAACGGCTGTTCTTTCCTTAATACCACTCTGGACAGTTCCTTTCTTATTCCTCTACTTAGCATTTTCATTAAAACGTAAAAATGTATCTACATGGCGCCGAGTTGGATGGTTATTCATAACTCAAGTAATTCTCTCTATTGGATTTACTATCGAAATCTTGAATCCCTCTGCATTCACTACATTCTTTAGTGATATTGGAATGAATTTTGATTTACTACTAAATGAGACAGTATGGTCTTTATCATCAAGATTTATGATCATGATTTATGCTGTACTTATGTGGATAGCTTTTTATACACCTAACTGGGCAAAGGGTTGGTTAGGTGCTTCTAGAAGTTAAAAACCTTCCCTAATCCTCCTTTTTTTTTACAAACCGTCTATCCAATCCATAAAACGAGAAGAAACTTGCTCGAGAAGTAAATTGCGTATCAAAGGATTTCTTTGTGCAGATAGGTCCACTGCCACTTCAATTAAGGCTTCATTGTGCTGCCTGCGAACATCTGTAATGAGTTTCTCTCGTTCTTCTTCAGGATAGGTAAAAATATCTAGCAGGAGATTTGCTACTTCCAAAATCTGCGTATATGCTCGTGTAAGAATAGTTTCGGCACGTGCAGGTTCTCTTCGGATCTGTTTCAGTACCTCCTTTGAGTAATTACACGATTGGCCGTTTTTAACCTGTTTTTTTCCACTATCAATTAAGAGTTCCTTAGGGTAGCGTTTGATAAGGTTTTTCGAAATCCCTATGATATCCGCTTGTTTAGGATCGATTAGGTCTTCAGTGTAACTCACTTTCCGAAGAATGATTTGGGGGAGAAGAAGATCGATACTATGAACAATAAGATCAATCATAACTTGAGATTCTCCCGTTACAAGAATGGGATTTCCACGATAAATTGCACCCAGAATTCTATCATCGTTTTTCTTAATTTGAGAAAATAAGAAATCAAGATTACCACCTTCTGTTTTCTCAGAGTAAGTAACCCTTTTTTCAATAATTTGTACTTGGGTAGTAGTATCTTTATCAGACACTTCCCAGTTATTCAACAAATCTTGTAAGCTTTTAGGAAAAATTGCATTTTCTTCGTAGATGAATTGTTGTTTAATTTTTGCGGCAATATCATCCGCAGTATGTTTAAGAAAAGGTATTTTGGAATACAAAAATGCCTGCTGCTCATGAGACACAAGGTATATGAGTGCTGCTACACAACGCGGTGTCACTGGATCATCCTGATTGATTTGGAATAAATATATGAATCCAATAGGTTGTTTTGTAAGACCAGGAAAAGGGAGAATAGCCTCAGTATTATCTAATTCTGAGCTAGTCATCATTGATAATGTCATTGTCGACTTTAATGCAACTTGAGAGGCTTCAGAATCCGAGAGTCCATGTTTTGTATAAAAAACAGGCAAAGCTTGCTTTAATTTTGTAAAAACGCAAAAAAGAACGTCTCTATCCAACTTTGTTCATCTCATCTTATTAAACAAAAATCATTACTTTATGAGATTTCGTAATTTAAGAACTTGATGTAATTTCTCGTATAGCAGAGAGTTTTAATAAATGGATATTTATGTGCACTCGTATGACTGCAACCTTATATCAGGCATTTAGTTCCTTAAGAAAGCATGAAATACAAATCCTAAGCAAAAAATGGGTTTTATATCTACTCATCATGGGAAATTTGATTGGGGCATTAATCGGATTCCAGTACTACGTTGATGTCATTGGTATAACCGATTTTCCTCCCTACTTATGGATATTAATTCCTGACTGTCCAATGGCCGTTTTTCTCTTACTTGGATTCTATCTTCAAGGCAACAAACAACGATTTTTGAATTACAACCTGTTTGTATTCATCCACGGGATTAGAGGAGCAATTTTTACTTATCTCATTGTCGCTAATTTTGATTCGCTCGACATTGAGATTGTCATCATAGGACATACTATTTTGCTCCTTCAAGCCCTTATAATTCTCCCTTTCCTTAAAGATCTGCGTTTTAATAAAGGAACAATAATAGTAATCTTAATCACCTTTTTCAATGACTTCATGGATTTCTTCGGCTTTTTTTCTCTCACCCCTCCTACTCTTGCCCAGCTTCCGACTATTCAACCAATGTTCACATTTTTCTTACTTACAATCGTCGGGTTAGACCTTTTAATGATCTTAATTGGATTGTCAATTCGTCCCCTTTTTGAGAGATTTTCAACTCAAGATCCCTAGATTTCACTCGCAGACTTCCTATCTATCTGTGGGTTTAATTTTTTCTATTAGATACAATTCGTACCTTTAGAGAGGATCTAATTCATTATTCTATCCAGAAAAGAGCGCAAAACTTCTATTAATTGGGAATGTGAATTATAACTCACAACTTCTATTAAGGAAGATGTGTTTCCAGCAATCATAGCTGAAATAGGGGTAACCTCTACTTCATATATGGCCAATACTGGTTTCTTAACGCATAAGGCATGTGCAATTTCATAACCTACTCCCAGACTTGGTACTGATACTTCAGCAATGACACAATCACATTCATTCAACCAATTCTCATCTTGGGTAAAAATTTCAATCTCTCTCAAAGAATTCTCCATCTCTAGGACATTTTTTGAGGCTACATGGAATGTAAGCACATTGTGGTTTTCTTCTTTCAGAAAATCAAGAATAATCTCGTAAGTTTTTTGGAATTGCCTTCCTCCACGTATCGCACCTGATAAATAAATCTTCATCTTTATCCAACATTCCATTTGAATGATGTGTGTTTATCTCTTTAGAAATAGGTTAATATACTGTTTCACTTTAGGATCTGTGGTTTCTTCAGCTAAAAGCTTCATAACACGGGTAAATATTCCTTTAATTTCTTCAAATATTATACTTTTTTCTTTACATAGCTCAACTACTTTGCTGTGCAAGACTGGATTTGTCCTTAATACCTGTGATAGGAGAAAGAATGTAATTTTATCGTCATTCGTCTTTTTTTGTAAGAATTTGTGGATTTGTTTATCTGATCGTTGATGTCTATTAGAATTAATTAACTGAAATATAATTGGGTAATATTCCTCTGTTTTCATTAATTGCCAATCTCGAATCTCATGAATCCCGCGAATAGTTTCTTCAAAGTGTTTTTCCATTATCGGATTGGAAAAACCAATTTTTACCCATGATTCAAGCTTAGTTACTAATTCCTGATATTCTGTATTAGTATCAATATTAGCTTCTAT
>JAEOTM010000010.1 GCA_016839815.1 Candidatus Hodarchaeota archaeon | reverse complement strand
TAACCGTCTAATGCTGTAATGAGTTTTCGAATAAAAGCTATTTGCTTATGTCTTACTTTACTTGCAGCTTTTGTTTCAGCAAATCGGCCATGTGGTCGTTCAACATCAAATCCAATAGATAGATTAAGATCGGTCAAGTTCTCTTCATCAAAAATCTTGACTCATTACTTATTTCTTTTTTATGCTTCAGGTAGATTATTTCTTGAGATCACATCAACAAAAAAAGAGCAACTTCTCAGTAGATATCAACGTGTTATATTCTAATCCGATCTTTTTCAGGCCCTAAGTACGGACCATTTTTGACTTCCAGCACTTGCGTATTATTTTCCATGATTTCATACCCATGTCCTCCTCCTAAAAATATCATAAGGTCATTTTTCTTGAGGATAAGATTCTCCACAAGTTTATCATTCAACCCAAAAATTTCAACACGAATCTTTCCGTTTCGGACAAAAATCACTTCTTGTGTGCGATCTATATTTCTCTCTGCTTTGATATGTTTATGCGGATGTAGTCTCTTACCCTTGTTATAACACCAAACTCCAACCTGTTGAAAATCATCATCTTCTGAGAAGAAATGAAGTCCTTCTTCCCACTTTCCTCTAATATATATGGCTAAGCGAGTATTGTCATCGTTTATTTCATGAATTTCCATTTCCTTATCAAAATCCTGCAGTCTATGCGTCAATTCATTATTCTTGTTGTTTCGTGATTCTTATCATATATGATGTTTATTATACCACTCAACAGTTTTTTTAATACCCTCTTTTAGACTTGTTGGAGGTTTCCAACCCTTATATTTCTTTACCATTCTAGAATTATCCATGACTTTGTGTGGCGCTCCATCAGGTTTTGTTCGATCTAATTTTATATTCCCCTCAAAACCAACAATTTTTTTGACGAGCTTTGCAAGTTCTAGAATAGAAATTCCTTCACCAATTCCTACATTAACAGGTTCAATGAAAGGATCCACTTTTAACGACTTGATGATTATTTCTGCTGCATCTTCCACATAAAGCCATTCTCTGATTGGTGTTCCTGTTCCCCAAATAGTGACTGCTTCTTCATTATTTTTTCTCGCTTGAACAAATTTATGAATGAAACTTCCTAACGCGTGGGATTTGATTGAATCAAAATGGTCTCCTGGACCATACATGTTTGGAAAAATTAAATTAATTGTATTCACCCCATATTGACGCTCAAATGCCCAACTTTGAACCCAGTTTGCTTTTCTTACTGTACCAAAGGATAAAGCTGAATCATCGAGATCACCATCCCACCATTCTTCTTCTTTTAGAATTCTAGCATTATTTGGATAAGTACAATTAGATATTGGATTAATTATTCTGTCTACTTTCTTAATACGAGCCAATTCAAACATATTGATGTTTATTAACATGTTATTTGTAAAAATATCAGCAGGATAGTCAAGTCCAAATTTAATTCCACCTGTATATGCTGCGCAATTAACTATTACGTTAACAGGCTTATTATCGTCTAATAGAGACTTAAATTGGTTCCTGTCTCTAAGATCTATTTTAGAACTGCCTAATACTGGAATAAAATCATAATTGGATTTTCTTAGTTTTTCTCTAACTTGAGCACCAAGGAATCCTACAGCTCCAAGTACTAAAATCTTCATTACTCTTCCCAACTAGCTTTTTCTATTGAAAATGTGCTTAAGGGGACTCATTCAATGCCAATCAATACGTCCTTTCCATCTTGACTCGTTGTCTACATACCAGTGGATAGTTTCTCTCAGACCAGTTTCCCAATCACATTGAGGAGTCCATCCTGTTAATTTACTAAGTTTGGAATAATCAACACGTAATTCTTCGACTTCACTTCTTCCTAAACGCCCTCTACCTTCTGTATCAGCATGAAGGGTGATATTTTTCCAATAACCTTCCTGTTCTCCAATTCTAATAATCATATTGTACCATTCTAGTATGGAAACGTTTTTCCCATAACCATAAACATATGTTTCTCCAGGATTTCCAAATAGAGTGGCATAAAGGTGCCCTCTCACTCCGTCTTTAATAAAACAGAAATCTCGTTTTGCCTCTACATATCCTAACTTAACAACATCTTTTTCCAGTGCTTGTGTAATAATTGTGCCTGTGACAAATCGAGGATTTTGGCGAGGGCCATAATTATTAAACATTCTTGTGACAATTCCGGGTATTCCATACGCTTTGTAAAAATTTCTTGTGAGAAAATCTTGCGCAACTTTTGACGTTGCATAGACACTTTGAGGATTTATTGGAGATTTTTCATCTAATATTAAGGCACCGTCTTTTAAGAAACGGTAATGTTCTCGAACATCTTCTCGTACATTTCCATATTCCTCTGACGAGCCAGCTACATCTATTCGAAAAATGTCTAGATCCAAATCAAGTATGTTATGCAAAATATTAAGAGTTCCCATGACATTTGTTTCAACTGTTTCATAAGGACGCCCCCAAGATTCTCCAACATGCGCTTGGGCACCAACATGAATAATAATACAGCCATCGTAACCCTTTAAATGCTCTAAAGCTTTTCTTACTGCTTGTTTGTCAGCTAAATCTCCTCGATGAAAGGTAACTTCATTTCTCAAATGTCTAGTATTGTTTAACATACCTGAGGAAGTAGCTCTAACAAAGCCGTGCACAGTTGCTCCACATTCTAGTAATTGTTCAAGCATATGAGAACCAACAAAACCATCAGCTCCCGTAACAAGTACAACTCTGTCTTCTAATGCGGCAACAAGTTTTTCATCCATCTGAACGCCTCTGTTTGATTAAATAAACCCTAAATTGCAGTTTAAAAGATCATTATAACCTCGAATTCTTAATCAAACTTGAATTGATGAGAGAACGGGTTTGATTTGTAAATTTTTTCGGACTAATATTTATATATTATTAGAAGTAGCAAATACACAGTATTGCTTTCAATGCTTCTTCTTTGTTCGATATCTATCAAAATCCTGTCTTTTACTTATTTTCCTCGTCAATCTGATCTTCCACACCTATAAGTGTAATTCCTTTTATGCAGCTGCTTATGGTCACTATGGGTGTGATAAACCAGATTTTACATGAGATAGGACTGAGATTGCTCCGATTTTTCGTGAAGAAACAGAATTGTAAGCATTTTTTTTTTCCCTCATATCTGATATATCATTTTAAGATCGTTGGGTTCTCTGCATGACTTAATTAATCCACGTTTTAATTGCTTAGAACGGATGAAAATGGCCTTAAATGTCGCTGTCATAGGTATGGGTTACGTTGGAATTCCCATCGCTGCACTACTGGCAGATACAGACCTATTTCAGGTCACGGGTATTCAAAGACGTTCCAAACGATCAGGATGGAAAATTGATTATTTGAACCAAGGGAAATGTCCAATTAAAAATGAACCTGGTCTCCCAGAATTGATAGACAGAGTTGTCAACGAGAAAAAAACTTTTTCAGTAACTGACGATATTTCTATCGTCAAGGATATGGATTATGTCTTAATCGATGTTCAGACCCCCACT
>JAEOTM010000161.1 GCA_016839815.1 Candidatus Hodarchaeota archaeon | reverse complement strand
GTGTGGATTTTTGGTATTGATCACGAGAAACGAATGTTCACCCAGTGTATTATATTTTGGCAATAGTTCGGTTTTCCAGAAATTCCCTGGGACCGTAACTGAAGTAGTTTTTCGAAAGCTATTAGTACTCGATTTCCAGGGTAGTTTAACTTCCTTATTAAAAGAGGGAAATTGATTATCAGACTGACTCTTTGGAGGGGGAGGTATTTGAGACTTACATCCCTTTCTTCCCTTCCCAACATTGTATCTCTTAATAACTTCATCTATTCGCGATGGATTAAATCCTCTTCCTCCACTCACCTACTCTCCATCCAGCGAGAATAATGAAAAGAATGTGAAGATCACAAATAACAAGAAAAAATAACTCCTAGGTACTGTTTCAACCTAGAACTCTAGAAGAGAGATTTAATCACCCAAAAACAGTGAGCTAATGAATGAAGTAAAACCTAATATATTCAAATGTCCAAGCAGGACCGGGAAAAATTATGGTCCGATGGTTTAAAGATAAAAAGGGGTATAAACGCTTTTCTGATTCAGGAAAATCCGTCCATAGACATGCAGCGGAACGAAAGTTGGGATGTAAATAAAGACGGGGGGAAGTTGTCCATCACAAGAATCGGAATAAAAGTGATTAACGTCTAAACCACAAGGAAAAATATATGCTTATTTTTGAGGAAAGTCTTTGAATAAGAAGGTGAATTTAAACACGAACCTAAGAATTCCTAGGAGAGGAAAGGATTGAGAGAAAAAAGACCTTTACGTAAAAGAATTCTCCCTTATTCATATGTAATATTATCATTCATAATATTCCTTAGTATTAGCCAAGCTACTACAATTGTTTCAGAAATAAAGTATCCTGATACGTTGATCATAGAAACCAACTCACCTCATGTCTCAAATGATCCAGCTTCTGACCATGAGGATCTAAATAATGCAATTATTGACGGAGTTTATGAGCGATTACTAACCTATGGATCAAAACCAAAGAATCTAGTGGGAGAGCTAGCAAAAGCGTGGGTAGTAACTTCCAACGGCAGTGCCATCACTTTCACGATTGATCGGGGACATTACTTTGTAGAACCTGAATTTGGTACAAGCTCGGCAATCGAAATAAACGCCTGGATAATGAAATATTCAATTGACCGAACAGTTCTTGTAGCAGAGGCGAGTGGACAGAGTTGGAAATTAGATTCGCTTTTACCTGGTACAGATATGGGAGACACAACTATTTCCCAAATTGATGTGAATATGCCTGAAGCGCTGGCATATATTAGCGCAAAGGCAATAGAAGTTATTGATGATTGGACTTTACGTGTCAATCTTAAAGCTAAAGAACATGCAGCACTTTACGCATTTGCAGACATTTTTGGGGTGGCTGTTAATCCAAACTACATTGTCGAATCCCGACCAGTAAGTTATACTGAATATCAAGGCCTCAATGATACAGTCGATAATACAACCGCAATGGTGCCTCTAAATTTATGGTTTCCAGAATTAAATGGTAATTATACTAAACTTGGCCTACCAGAAGGATGGAATGCCAATGATTCCGGAGTAGTCCCATCAAGTGGCATGTATTCCTCACAAGTCCATCAAAATATGCGAGATTGGGGATATGGCAGTGGACCCTACTATATGAAGGTTTCAGAAACATTCTTTGGAGATCAGATCAAACTCATACGAAATGATTTCTGGAAAGGATTTCAAAATGGGTCTTGGGCTTCTGCCCCGGAAAATATCGTAATAAAAACGGTGAATGAGGAATCTACTCGCATTCTTGATGTCCTTGGGGGAGATTGTGATCTAACAGAGATATCGTCTGCAGAGGCAGACAAAGTGTTTGATATCGATGAATTTCAAACGAGTGGGATCATAGACCCCTATGAAGAATTTGTCCAAGTCTACCAAGCCCCCACACTAACAATTTTATCTATGATGATAAATCAGAATGCCTTACTGGACGAAACTTACATTTCAGAGTCATTTTTCCTCTCAACCTATAATGCCAGCGATTGGAAAGCCTATCCATGGAGTAGTTCATACCTGACAGATAACAGATCGGAAAATAACAATCCGTTTACAAATTATTACTTCCGACAGGCATTTTTCAGAGCATTTGATACCGAGACATTTATCCAACAAGCATATGGAGGATTTGCAGAACAAGCAGAAGGCCTCATTCCTCCTGGAATCGTGGGTCATCATGATAGGCTGATTATAGACGGATATCAACCCGTATATGATCCGGATGCAGCAAAAGCGGTTTTTCAGTTACTAGGATGGCAAGGGGATATTACCATAGATTACAATTCAGGAAATGAAATGCGAAGAACCGCAGCCCTCCTTCTACAAGACAGGATTGCAGGAATGAATGTTGGGATAAATATCCTGGTACGAGAGGTAGGGTGGCCAGTATATTTGCAACAAAAAGGTCCGATCCTTCTCAATTACTTGATTCCCGATTTTCCTGAGCCCGGAACGATCCTTGATCAATATTCCGAGAGGTATTTTCAGGAGACATTAAATTACTCAAATCCTTTTGTAGAACAGATTATAGAAGATGCAACACTAGAAACTGACTTTCTCCAACAAGAAAAAGCTTATCAAAATATTGAACAGAATATGTCGTTAGATGCTGCCCTCCTTCCTCTTAGTCAAGTAAATAAACCACATATCGCTCGAGATTGGGTTCAAGGTGATCAGTCGTATCGATTGAGTCCACTTCGCACTCTCTATCAACCCTGGGAACATCTGGAGAAAAAAGAAGTAATTTATCCCACAACCACGACGACACTTACCACAACCAGCTCCAC
>JAEOTM010000006.1 GCA_016839815.1 Candidatus Hodarchaeota archaeon | reverse complement strand
ATATCAAGCATCTATCCAGCACTCAACCTATACCAAATAAATAAACCATATCAACTGTAAGAGAATCTTCAAGTTGCATATTAAATCTTACTAGATCATGACATAAATATAAGCTAGTAATTAATTGTGGAAGGATTTTATATAGGGTTTCAAGCGATATTATTAATTGTTTGGAACACAAAAGGATGTTCGGTTAAAATGACTAACTCATCAGAAAACAGAATAACCATAACTATCAAACTACCATACAGCACTGTAGAGATACAAGGACAACCAAACTTTGTTGAAGAAAATATTCCAAGATTTCTCAAAACTGTTCGTACACTCCAAAATGAATTAGTAGGACTTACACATATCGAACCATCCTCACAACCATCTACTATTGAGTCTAAACTTCCCTTGAACTTAACGAAAGTATATGAAGCATCATTAAAGGGTCGGATCCACCAACTTCTTGATGAGGGCGTGTTAGACGTTCCTACTCCAGCAGAAAAAATCAGCAAAGAATTGGAAAAACGTGGTTATTACTATGAATCACGTCGAATAAGTTATGAGCTTACCCGCAGCTTTATCAGAAGAAATCTAGTCAGGCGACTAGGATCAAGAGGAAAATACCAATACGTAAAAACCTAAGAGGTTGGATTTCGTTCTTTTACTAAACATAATAGAAGCATCGCTAATCCAGTTAATGACAGAGAGAAGGAGAAAGTAGCCCAGTATCCAAACAGTTCCCAAAGAATCCCAGCAATCAACGATGCAGGTAACGCCATTACACCAACGATCATTTTGAATGTGCCTAATGTACTTGTGCGATATTGCTCAGGAGCTAATTCAGATACGAATGTCCTTTGTATAGGTTCAATTGCACCACGATGAAGTCCATACATGATAAAAAGAATTATGACGAGGAGGAAGGATCCTGGAATAAACGAAGCTATACAAATTGTACCAAATAACGCGTAAGCTATAGCTAATCCGGGTTTTCTACCTATTCTATCAGTGAGTTTACCAAAGGGCAAAGACATCAAAGATGCAACTACATTGAATATCAAATAAAGTACTGGGACAAATAAAGTAGCTACACCTTGAAAAACTGCATAAATCATCAGAAATGAATAACTGAAAGAAGCGAGTGCAAAGATCCCACTTATTATTAAAAATAGAATTAGATTTGCATCCATATCCTGTATGGAAAATCCACGGTATATTCTCTTGGAATCGTCTACTTTTCTTTCTTTAACGATTAAGATGATTAACACCACACCAACTAAGGACGGAAGCGATGCAAGGAGGAAAATTAAACGATATCCTAGAAGAGAAAACAGAAGTATACTGGTGATGATTCCACAAACCGCTCCTAAGTGATCCATAGTTCGTAGAAAGCCAAAGTTGGTCCCTCGGTTTTCATCAGCTGATACATCAGCGACTATTGCATCTCTGGGTGCATCTCTCATCTTACCTACTCGATCAATAACCCTAAATGGAACCAATGATTGCCAAGACGCAGATGTAGCATATCCTACACGAGATGCTGAACCTAACAAATAACCAAACCAAATGAAGGGTTTTCTTTTTCGCCAACGGTCCGATAAATACCCAGATACTGCTTGTGAAATCGAAGCAACGGTTTCTCCTAATCCATCAAGTAAACCTAGAATAATCATGTCTGCCCCAATAACCAGAGTAACATAGAGTGGCCATAACGGAAAAATCATGTCTGAACCAAAATCATTTAGAAAGGAAGCAACTGCAAAAATACCGACTACCCATTTCGCGTTCTTCACCAAAGAATATTTTGTATTCCTCTCCGGTTCAGATATATCCATAAAAATCACTTTGTTATACAATTCTTAAAGTGACTTAAATAGTTCCAACGTAACGAGTAGTGGTATATAATATTTTATAGTTTAGAATACTCTTAAAACAGGACTCAATATAATTTATGGGAACTTGAGGGATCGAATTATCCGCCCAACAAATTTTTTTGGATTTCTAGGTAAAAACCTCTGTTGAATTACCACTCTCTTTTTCATTTCGATCGAATGCTTACTCCTTTTAATATGCCAGCCATTTTGAAGCCATAATTGAGCCTTTTGTATCACATCATTATTATGGTTCTTCTGAATAGTAATAACCTCAAGTTCTATCGAACGTTCATTTTGTGTTAAATTAAATACCATCGTGTCATTCAGAGGTAAGTGAAAGTCTGTGCACAGATCACCTCCTGTTGTCATCTCCCAAAGTTCTTGAATTGTTAAATAACCTGATGAAATCGAATTTATCAACTCTAGTATCTTCTGTGAGCTTGAATTTTCCATTTTCCCCACTTAATCCACTTTACTCATTTTTGCAATAGATTCTTGATTAATACCAACATACCATTATAATTCCTATAATTT
>JAEOTM010000160.1 GCA_016839815.1 Candidatus Hodarchaeota archaeon | reverse complement strand
CTGGCTTGTGGGGCATGTTTAAAGGTCTGTTCAAGGGTTGCTATCAAACTTCGAAAATGGGACAATTAAAAGAATTTCCTAAAGAATCTGTAGTCAGTTATTGATATTCCTTTTATGTCTTCAAACAGATATTTTACGACATTTTGAATAAGAAAATTTGCGAAAGTTGGATGTAATCAAATGGCAGGTTCCTCATATCTCATAGTAGATTTATATATCTTTGAGGAAATCAAACCCGCCTGAGGTAATTTCGATTGAAAATTAAGGCAGTACAAGTTATCAGTTTCTCCCCAACGGGGGGCTCAAGAAAAGTGGCTGAAACTATCGCCAAAGGCATCCAAGCCCCCATAGAATATGTTGATTTGACCCCACCGAGTGCACGAACTCAGAAATTTTCAGAATTCACCGATGAGCTCACCATCATCTCTGTACCAGTCTATGCAGGGCGTGTACCTACTGAAGCTGCCTATCGGATACGCAGGCTAACAAGCAACCGAGAACCCTACGGTACCAAACGTCCACACAAAATCCCCGCCGTCATTGTGGTTACCTACGGCAACCGAGCCTATGAGGATGCATTATATGAATTAGGTGACATCGTCTCGGAAGTAGGATTCCAACCCATCGCTGCGGGCGTCTTCTTATGTGAACACTCGTTTAGCCTCCCAGAGGTGCCAACCGCGCATGGACGACCAGACGCAAAGGATCTCGCCAAAGCAGAAGCCTTTGGAAAACAGATCCGAGCCAAATATGCGAAAGCTGATACGATTGAGAACCTCTCCCCCGTAACTCCCCCTGGCACAAGCCCATACTCGTTGTCGATGCGGGCTAATCTCACCTGGTACGACTACGGCGAATTAGCCACTCCTTCCACCAGCGAGGACCAATGTACGAAATGCGGAACATGTGTTGATGTATGCCCTACGGCCGCGATTCGAATCCAACATGTATCATCCAATCCCTCACCAATGATTGGTTATAATCTTCGGTTGATTTCTACCGACCACAATGCATGTATCTGGTGTTGTGCCTGCGTCAAAAACTGTCCCACTGGTGCACGCGTTATGAGCCACCGCGTCCTCAAATCACAAAGTGATCTGAATAAAGGTTACTCAGACAGAAAGGAACCTGAAACCTACCTCTAATCTAACGCCCACGCAAATATCCAGAAAATGAAAAGTGGTCGTCCACCATTTCTTAATATAACCAACATTAAACGACATTTCAGGCTTAATATAAAATTCGCTAATTGAAAGACTAGAAAATGACCTAACCCACTTACCAACTGACATTTTACGATCTTTCTTGCACCTAAGTTGGTTGAAATGATTGTTAGAAAAGGTTAAATTTAAACTGTTAGCAATATTTTATTGCTCGGAAACGCTCATAACAAGCATCTAACGAAAGTAACGTTCTTTTCCTTGTATACGAGTCAATTTCCTTGCTTGATTTGGAGAGCGGCTTAGGGTAGCTAGGTTATCCCGCGGGGCTCATAAAGAAGGAATTCTTGCGAAACCCCGAGATCGGATGGTTCAAATCCTCCAGCCGCTATCACCTAATTTTTTTCTATTCAAATACTGTTTATGAGACTTTAAATCTAGTTGTGGAGGATTTATTCGGTGTACAAGAGAACATTCGCTATATTTCTCTACTAGGCCAAAATTATAGGCATTTAAAAAAATCTCCTTCAAGTCTTTCATCTTCTCTCGAAAATCGGATTTGATTTCCGTAATGATAAATCTTTTTTAGTGCTTTGGGCATTTAATAATTGTATAATTGTAAATGGTGGTAACAGATCTCGTGGCATCTAGAGGTGCTGATTTGAAAAAAAAGAGAACAGAAAAATCTGTATGGTTTAAATTTGCAGAAGATAAAGGATTAGATCCTCATAAGTCAGTTTGGGCTGACTATGCAAATAAAAAACGTCCAGATGAAGAAAAAGTAGAAAAAAACACCTCCCTCCGTTTCTGTACTCAGTGTGGAGCTCAGATCACTCCACAGTCACGTTTTTGTGAACGATGTGGAAATCATATCAGAAAATAAATTCAGATAAGATTGTACTCAAAGTAAAGCAAAATCTTATTTTGAAAGGAGGTGTTTTCACCTCCATAGGTTTTTATTCTGACTTATGGGAATTGATAAGACAATCAATTTCAAGTTATTCCATAAAAGGAAGTATAGGAAGAGTTTATCTATGAAGAATGAGGTAAGTATAAGTACGTTCTTTTATCCTAATCCTGTGATCTTAGTATCAGCAAAACACAATACAAAAGAATCAATAATAACACTATCTTGGGCAGGAACGAGTTGTTCAAATCCTCCAATAGTCTCAATAGGCGTAAGACCTGAAAGATATACTTACGATATAATTAAGGAGACAGAAGAATTTGTAATCAACTTTCCTACAGAATTAATACTTAAAGAAGTGGAACTCTGTGGAACTAAATCTGGACGAGAGATTGATAAGTGGTCAGTATGTAATTTTACTAGAGTGAAAAGTAAAATTGTTGATGTTCCTCAAATTAAAGAATGCCCAGCTAGTATGGAATGTAAGGTAGACCAAATCATCAGTCTGGGTACACATGATTTATTCCTTGGAAGAATTGTTGCACTACATCTTGACGATCAGTGGAAAACAGATGGATATCCTGGAATGCTAACTTACTCTAGAGGAAAGTATGGAGTAGTAAGAAATATAGACAGAAACAAAATCTGAGAAATGAGCTCTACTTTCAGTAAAGCTTATGTTAAAACTCCCTATAATGATAAGAAATAATAATACTTATCTTCGTCTTTCTTGACGATATTCAGGTTGGCCAACTGGCATCTCTTTGACGATTCTTTTGTAAAAGTTCTTTTTATTGCGTAATATAGGTGTTAATCCTTTCCTTTTACGTCCTTCAACTTTAGGAGTTTGATTTCGGACTTTGCCAGCTTTTGTAAGGCTTCCGTGACTTCCTGCCATAATAATTCACTCATATAACGATTCTTCGTTATTCTATTCTCTTTTTAAATTGGTTCTTAATGTTTTACTTTCTCGGTCTCACTGTTTTCTGAGACTTGATTAGTTATAGTAAATCCTCCTGAGAGAGTTTTCCCATGAGAATTAAGTATACTTTTTTAGCGAAAGAACTTAGAGCCTTATTTTCTCTCTCAGAGACGATCTTAAGCCAGAACGTTGGAAGGATGGAACTCGCATAATATGAAGCCACTTGCTCGGTATAGTCAGTACTGTTTAAGATAGTGGTTTTGATTTTAGGATTCAATTCTGTCTGTTTAATCAACCAGAAAGCTGCTACAGAAAATATCATTTGAGCGTTTTTTATTGATAGCTGAAGTCCTACGGGACTCCAAATCAGCCAATTAAGTACAGAATTTAGATATCTCCCTACTATACCATCTTTAATCATAATAAGGGTTTTTTCAGAGGATGATTGAGAATCCAGAAATCGAGAAGGTAGATTAGAATCACTTGTTATTTTTACCAATAACTGGTCTTCTGGAATGGTATTATAGTAATCTATTTGGGATTCAATCCTTGTAGGGGAAATACCTGCGTAGGGATTATTTTTGTCTATATTTTCTCCCCAATAGGATTCAAAATGCATGTTTGCCTTGGTTAAAAGTTCTTCAAGCTGAGGATTGCTGATCTGCGAATTACTTCTTGAGTACCAACTGAACCCATTTCCCCGACAAGGATGAATTGAGACTAAAGTATCGGTGGTGGAATATCGCCAAAACAATAACGGGTAAATTTGACATGTGAGTGGTTTCAAATGTTTAGAATGAAGCTGACACAAACCATTGTTTGTTAAAAACGGACATGAATTCCCACGAAGGATATAATCTCCATCTGTAGTTGATTGAAGGTAAAACTGATATTCGGGGTAATATTGACTCAGAATCGATTTTTCTGATCCACACAGGGGTAGATTGAATTCAGTTGCACAACATTTCAAATGACAATCAGAACAATGGTAAGATGTGTCAAGTGAAAAACCTCTAATTAACACTAATTGAACCTTCTGTAATGTACAATCTTCTAGAGAAAGCTACTCACTATTATATAGTAATATTGGTTTTCTAGTTTGCAAAACAAGTCTCATAATTTAACCAGAGTAGCATTCAAGAAGTTTGTGAGAGATTCCTAATTTTGAATCGTCAGACGATTCACAAAAAACTGTTTTAAGGAAAGCAGATTTTTCCTTCTGATACAGAAATAATAGCTGACAAAAAAAGGCCTACCAATGATTGAAGAACATAGCCACAAATCAACTGGTCTCCGTGGAGTCGAAGTTGCAGATACTAATATTTGCTTGATTGAAGGAGATAAGGGGAATCTTTTTATTCGTGGATATGACATAAAGGATTTAGCGAGAAATTCAACGTACGAAGAAGTAGTATATTTACTTTTGTTTGGAAAACTCCCCTCTTTAGACAAATTGAAATCATTCAAGACTTCAATTCGATCAAACCAAAAGCTCCCTTCAGAGTTGATAACTCATTTACAAAAAACTACAAAAGCAACTCCTTCCATGAGTGTTCTTCAATCGTCTTTAGCCTTATTAGCAGGATATGATACTGAGATAGGGAGAGGGACAAAAGAGTCAGATCGAAATATTGCAGTAAAAATCATTGCGCTTCTCCCTATAATAGTGACTGCATGGGAACGAATAAGAAATAATAAGGATCCTATATCGCCGAATCCCAAATTAAACTATGCAGCTAATTTTCTTTTTATGCTTCATGGAAAAATCCCCCCAAAGGAAGAAACAAGAATCTTTGATGTCTCATTAATTTTGCATGCTGAACATTCCTTTAATGCATCCACATTTACTGCAAGAGTCATCGCCTCAACAGGAGCAGATCTCTATGCAGCTATTTCTGGAGCAATCGGATCATTATCAGGACAATATCATGGAGGAGCGAATTATCTTGTCTATGAGAGTTTAATGGAAATCAAAAAAGCCCCAAGTATTGAAGAATGGGTAAAGAATCGTTTTAATGCTGGTAAACGAGTTATGGGAATGGGTCATGCTGTTTATCGAACAATTGATCCAAGGGCCAAAATACTCAAGGAAATGGCAGGTGATCTTGTTAAACAGAAGGGGGGAATTGCTAAGTGGATGTACGAAACTACAAATAAAATGGTTGAGATTACGCAGGCTGAATTTAAGCGGAGAAAGAATCGGGGGATCTATCCCAACGTAGATTTATATGGAGCTACAGTTTATACGAGTCTTAACATACCTGTAGATTTATTTACACCAATCTTTACAACATCAAGAGTAGCAGGGTGGACAGCTCATGTATTGGAAGAAAAATATCCAGAAACACCTTCAGTTAAGCCTGTAATTTATCGACCATCTGCGGAGTATGTAGGTAGATATTGTGGTCCTCTAGGGTGTGAGTATCAACCGATTACTCACCGAAATAGTTCTCCAAGTAATAAAAACTTAGTAAGAAGGATTATTACTCAAGAGTTGTCCAAAGTTATTAGCGATAACCAGATTCCAGTCTCTCTCTCTGCACGGCATATTCATTTGGAAAAGAGTGATTTCCATAAACTTTTTGGAGAAGATGCATCTCTAACTCCTCTAAATTCCCTTTCCCAGCCGAAAGAATATGCATGTGAAGAAGTAGTTGATTTAATTGGTCCTAAACGAGCAATCTATGGGGTACGAATTCTTGGTCCTTTTAGAAAAGAGACCCAAGTAGAAATTTCTCGTAGTGATGGGTATGTTTTAGGGATAAATCCACCTACACGTCAATCAGGAAATTTAGCAGGTACTCCTGGGGTACATCTTCTTGGCCCCAAAGGAGCAATCACACTAGAAAAAGGAGTTATATTTGCTGCACGACACATTCACATGTCACCCAAAGATGCACAAAGACTAAGTGTAAATGATAAACAGGTAGTAGCGGTTAAATTTCCAGGAACACGAGCAGGAATATTAGATGAGGTCATGATTAGAGTTCATCCTGATTATAGTCTGGAGTTGCATCTGGACCTTGATGAGGGTAATGCCTTAGCACTGAATAATGGAGAAATGGGGACATTAATCACGGATTTAGATAAAGAGGCTTTTTCTCCATTCAGGTGAAAATTATGGACGCAATTGGATTCATGGAGACTTGTGGACGCATCGGTGCTATTGTAGCCACAGATACAGCTATGAAAGCTGCTGATGTGAATCTAATTTCATTAAGACGTGTTTCTGGTGGTCTTGTGATAGTGATCATTGAGGGTGAGGTTGCAGCAGTTCATGAAGCAATTGAAGCTGCAAAACAGCAACTTCGTAAGATTTCCTGTGGGTTACTTACCAATGTGATTCCACGGCCAGATAAGGTGACAATCGAGCTAATTGAGAAAGTCAGAAAGCGGACCTCAAGTGTAGAAGAAGATCCTGGTAGAGATTAAGGAAGAAGGTTATCATCTTGAATGAGAAAGAGCTTGAATCACTTGTAACTCAGCAAGTAAGAAGTGTTCTCACACCTGACCAAAAACTTGGACCATATGAAATACTAGGCATCTTAACACATATGGGGCAAGGACTGGATGATTTGTTCAATGCTCTTGTCAGACTAGCTCAAAAACAGGCGAAGATTCTAATTTGGACTAAGAAAGATATTAATGATGCCCTCAAATTCACATCACGAGCTGCATCAATTCCAACTATGGATATTATAATTAAATCGAGCGGAGATTTTTGTTTACAGTTTTACAACGACCTTGAATCAGTAATGTATGGTGCTTTTAGTTTTGAGCTTGCTAACAAAATCACCCATTTAGAAGATTCTAATTCAACAGTTAATTTATTACTTCAAGGCTTGTTATCTCAAATTCCAGTTTATATAGTTACTCCATTTCCTCCAACAGAACTAACGTTTGCTTATGGGCCGTCTGGGATATTGACCAATCAATTGAGCAAACACCTTTCCACTTTGATTGAAATGGGATTTAGATTAGTAAATGTTGACGATTTAGCTGACCAATTTGTCAAACATACTCCCGCTATTCCAGATTTAATAACTGAAGATTATTTAGAGAATTTACAAGGTAAAACTCATGAAATATTTGTACCACATTCAACTATTATAACGCCTCTAGCTCACGAAAAGGCCAAAATGCTAGATATAAAAATCATTAAGATTTAGGTGAAAAATACATGAAAGTATGTAAGGTTATCGGAAATGTAGTAAGTACTGAGAAGGATGCCGGTATTAAAGGTTTTAAACTCTTAATTGTTCAACCAGTGGACATGACTGACCTAAAACCAGAGAGCTCTCCCTTTGTAGCTATTGATGCAGTTGGAGCAGGAGAAGATGAATTAGTGTTAGTTGTAACAGGTAGCTCCTCTCGTCTGACTGCAATGACTAAAGATCGACCAACTGATGCAACAATTCAAGCAATAATTGATTTCATACAGATAAATGGAAAAGAAAGCTATAGAAAGTGATGATTCCCTCATTCAACATAGAAATTACATTTAAGTGAAGGTAATTAAATGACATATGATGAACAACAAATTGCCAAAATCGTCAATACTGTTGTACAAAAAATACGTGCTTATCAGGTTTATTCGGGTTTAGAAAATCTCCCCGCCGTTGCAGGAGGGGGTATATTTCAGAACATTGAGCAGGCCATTGAAGCTGCAGAAAAAAGTCAAACTGCATTAATGGATCTTTCACTTGAAAAGCGTAAAGAAATTATCCAATCAATGCGTGATACAGCCATCAAACATTCCCGATATCTTGCTGAATTAGCAATTCAAGAGACTAATTTAGGACGATTAGAGGATAAGGTTGCAAAAAACTTATTATGTGCCCGTAAGACTCCTGGGCTAGAAGATTTAGTACCAAATACATGGACAGGAGATAAAGGATTAACATTAGTTGAAATGGCCCCATACGGTGTAATTGGATCTATTACGCCCTCGACCAATCCAACTGCAACCGTTATTAACAACGGAATTTCAATGGTTACTGCAGGAAATTCAGTAGTTTTTAATCCTCATCCCTCAGCTAAAAGAGCAAGTAATGAAGCAGTCAGATTATTGAATAGGGCAATTTTAGAAGCTGGAGGTCCAGAGAATGTGCTTACGTCAACAATATCCCCCACAATCAAGTCAGCACAGACTCTAATGACCCACAAGAAAATAAGATGCTTGGTAGTAACTGGGGGTAGTGCGGTTGTTAAAGCGGCTATGCAATCTGGAAAGAAAGCAGTCTGTGCTGGTCCAGGAAATCCTCCTGTCATTGTGGATGATACAGCTGATATTCAAAAAGCAGCGAGGGGGATTGTGGAAGGTGCAAGTTTTGATAATAATATTGTTTGCATTGTTGAAAAGGAAGTCTTTGCATTTGACGCAATTACGAACCGATTAAAGGCAGAAATGAAGAATTATGGGGCATATGAACTTACTGGAGACCAAATCATTCAATTGGAGAATCTTGTGTTTACAGGGAAGAAGGGAAGATTTCCTATCGTCAATAGAGATTTCATTGGGAAAGATGCTAAAGTAATTCTTGAGGGAATAGGTATCCAAGTTAGCGATAATATTCGCTTAATAATTGCTGAGGTGCCTGATGATGAACACCCATTTGTGATTTCTGAGATGTTAATGCCTGTTCTCCCAATAGTTCGGGTTAAGACAATAGAGGAAGCGTTACGAAAGGCTAAGAAAGCAGAACATGGATTTAAGCATACAGCAATGATGTGGAGTGATTCAGTAGGGAATATGAGTTTAGTAGCAAAAAATATAGAAACAACCATCTTCGTTAAAAATGCACCATCATTGGCTGGAATAGGTTTCGGAGGAGAGGGGTACACTACCATGACGATAGCAGGTCCAACAGGAGAAGGACTTACCTCTGCAAGAACCTTTACAAGACAAAGACGATGTACTCTTGTAGATGCTTTCAGAATAATATGATATTATCATAAAAGAGGCAAAATTAGTTGAGTTCCGATATTGTAGAAATGGCTCGCAATTCTGGTATAGTAGGAGCAGGAGGAGCTGGCTTTCCTACTCATATAAAGCTATCTGCAAAAGTGGATACCTACATTGTGAATGCAGCAGAATGTGAACCTCTTTTACGAGTAGATCAACAATTAATGGTAGCTTTCCCAGAAAAATTAGTGAATGGACTACAATTAGGGATGAAAGCAACTGGGGCAAAAAGAGGGATTATTGCAGTAAAAAGAAAATATAAAGCTGCAATTAAGAAGCTAAAACAGGTAATAAAAACAGATTCACGACTTGAAATTCTCCTACTAGATGATGTTTATCCTGCTGGAGATGAGCATGTTCTAGTGTATGAGGCCTTAGGGAAAATAATTCCGGAAAGTGGGCTTCCTCTTGATATAGGGGTGGTAGTTAATAATGTATACACGTTAATAAACCTTTCTGAAGCTTCTGAAGGCAAATCGATTGTCTCTCGATACGTTACTATTACAGGTGCAGTAAAAAATCCCACTACTATGGATTTTCCAATAGGCACCTCCATAAAAGATGCAATCAAAGCCGCAGGAGGAGCTACAATCGATAATTATGGTATATTAATTAATGGTCCAATGATGGGTAAAGCTATTGATCCTAAAGAAGCTATTACAAAATTAACTTCTGGAATTATAGTCTTACCTAAGGATCATTTCGTTTTAAAAATGAAAAATGAAAGGATTTCCTCTAAAGTTATAGTTACCAAAGCGGCCTGTATAAGATGCCAATTATGCACAGAAGTGTGTCCTAGGTTTTTGTTAGGTCATGAATTATACCCTGATAAAGTCATGCGAGGTATAGCTTGGGGAGCACCCGAAAGACCTGAATATATGACTGGAACATTCCTTTGTGTAGAATGTGGAGCCTGTACTTATTATGGATGTCCTATGGGTTTAGATCCCTGTAAAATGATGACAGAAGTTAAAGAACAGTTGAGAGCGGAAGGATTAAAAAATTCTCATAATCGAAAAGTACTATCGATTCATCCTGAGAGGGAATACCGAAAACTACCTGTAAAACGACTAATTTCTCGATTGGATTTAATTAGTTATAATCACGATTGTCCAATTCAAAAACGGAAGATGCAGGTTCGACAAGTCTCAATACCTCTCAAACAACATATCGGTGACCCTGCTATTCCCATTGTGAAAGTAGGAGAAACGGTAGAAAAAGGTGCACTCATTGGGAAAATTCCTGATGGGTCACTAGGTGCGGTAATTCACGCGAGTATCAGCGGGATTATCCGGCATATTGGACAAGAAATTGTCATTGAAAAGACAAAATAAAACAAGAAAAATTGGTGAAATAAAAAATGGCTAAAGAAGCACTTGGATTAATAGAAACAAAAGGGTTAGTTGCATCTATTGAAGCGGCTGACGCTATGGTGAAAGCAGCGAACGTTCATCTAATGGGACGCGAAGTTATTGGCGGTGGATTCGTCACTGTAATGGTTAGAGGTGATGTAGGTGCTGTCAAAGCTTCTGTTGAAGCTGGTGCAGTTGCTGCGCGAAAAGTTGGTGAATTAACTTCAGCTCATGTGATTCCACGACCTCATGATGAAGTTGAGAGTATACTTCCAAAGAAAGGTTGAATGAACGATTAGCTGTGGATAAAGCAGCTAATATTCACTACTTTCATCTTTATTTACGGTCAAAGAGGTAAGATAAATGCGCGCAATCGGAGTTCTTGAGACGAATGTAATTGCTCGAGGTATATTAAGTGCGGATACGATTGTAAAAACAGCTGACGTAGAGCTGCTATTCGCATCACCAGTATGCCCTGGGAAGTATTTGATAATAATTCAAGGAGCAGTTGCAGCTGTTCAAAGCTCCTTGATTGCTGGAAGTGAAATCGCTGGTGAAACCCTAGTAAATTATACAGTGATACCAAACATTCACCCTGAGGTATTCCCCGCAATTGCAGGTTCAACAAATATCGATGAAGTTGGTGCAATCGGAGTCGTCGAAACATATTCTGCTCCAACGGCCATAATGGTTGGTGATGAGGCTGTGAAAAGTGCACAGGTGCGGCTAGTCGAAATTCGGATGAGTCGTGCAATTGGTGGAAAAGCTTTCGTAGTCTTAACAGGAGAAGTTGGTGCTGTAAGAGCAGCTGTGGAAGCAGGGGTTAATCGCGTAAAGGGCGAAGGATTAATACTCTCTATAGCAATAATTCCTGCTCCTCACCCCGATTTAGTGAAAACTCTACTTTAAAGTCTATTTAACATGTTGAATTCAAATGAAGAAAATAATAATTGGATCCGATCATGGAGGATATCATCTGAAGAAAGATTTGATTAAATTCCTTAAAGGATTAGGATATGACGTTACAGATTATGGATGTTATTCTACTGATCCTGTGGATTATCCTGATATCGCTTTATTAGTGGCTCAGACAGTAGCTGTGTCCTTAGAATCCGTAGGAATTATAATCGATGGAACAGGAGTTGCTAGTGCAATTATTGCCAACAAGATAAAAGGAATCAGAGCTACTCCATGTACTGATGAATTTACTGCTAATTCTGCACGAGAACACAATAACTCAAATGTCCTAACTTTAGGTGCAAGAGTTATCGGACCTGGTATTGCTCAAAATATTGTTAAAATCTGGTTGACTACTCCAGTTGGTGGAGGAAGGCATGAAACGAGAGTGAATAAAATTACTGAAATTGAATTAAAATATCTGAAGTCAGCGTGATTATATGAAACTTGGTAAAGTAATAGGAAATGTTGTTGCCTCGACAAAAGATCCAGGTTTGAATTCATTACGACTTCTAATAGTCCAAGGATTAGACGATAATCTTCAGCCCTTAGGAACCCCTTATGTTGCTGCTGATGGAATCGAGACGGCAGGACCTGGAGATATTGTATATGTTGTCAGTAAAAAAGAAGCAGCTATTGTATTTCCGAAAGAGCTTGTTCCAATTGATGAGTGTATTGTAGGTTATGTAGAGGAGTATTATGTAACTAAAAGTGCAAAACGAAAACCTCAGAGAAAACGGAAGAAGAAAGCACCACCACCCACACTGAAACCACTTGAGGAAGAACCTGAGGAAGAAATCAGGGAAATTACAGAAAAAACAGCTCTAGAATCGATCCCTAAATCTAAAGTTCCTCCTGCGGAAGTAGATGAAGAAACGAAACCTATTCCTAAGAAAAAACCTAGGAAAAAATCAGTTAGAAAGAAAATACCAAAAAAAATTCAAGAAATTGAGCCTGAACCTGTAGTGAGTGAGTCAGAATGATTCTTGCTAAAGTTATTGGGAATGTAGTAGCTCCAATCAAGACGGAAAGTCATGAAAATGGAAAGATACTAGTAGTACGTCCGATAGATTTGAAAGGAGAGTTTACTGATCCATCAATTATCGCGTTGGATACAGCAAAAGCCGGAATTGGAGATTGTGTTCTTGTGATTCGCGAAGGTAACTCTATACGAGGGATAATGCAAAATGATAAAGCAGCGGTTGATGCATTAATAATAGGTGTCGTGGACTACGTCGAAGTCAACGGAAAACAAATAGAATTAAGTTAAGGTCAAGAAGGTATACTAAATGAGTAATGAAATGATACAAAAAATTACAGAGGAGGTTATGAGAAAGCTTGATCAGGATTCACTTACTCCTCCAACACAGTCAAACCCAAGGTTACAGACTTCTAATAAGAAAGTAAATTACAGTATTTCCTCAGGAACCTCTGCTTTGATTCTCCTATGCGGTGGAAATAAAGAAATCAATGAAGTAATGCATCAAATAGAACTAATAACTAAATCCTATACAAATACGTACATCGTTATGACTCGTGCAGCTATCAAAATCATCGGAATGCCTGATATTAGAAAAGTCTCTGAAGGAGCTATGATTATCACAGATTATTCCGAAGAGTATTTTGAAAACATCTTAGGAAAAATTGATGTTATCTATGTGCCTATTCTTTCTTTAAATACAGCAGCTAAGGTGGCTGCGTTAAATGCAGATACTCTTGGTACAATTACACTTGTTTTCGGATTGATGTATGGAAAACCTGTGATTGCTGCTTATGATTCAATATATTGTTGTCAAATTGAAAAAGATCAAGTGCCACCAGCTATGAATAGAAGAATTGAAGGGATTGTAGATCAATTAAGATCTATGGGAATAAAAATTGTAGAGGTACAAAATCTTACCGATCAGGATCCTTCTTCTTATATTCCATCCCCCTCTAGTCGTACCTACACAGTTGGGACTGCAGGAAAAGATATTGGCTTAGATGGAAAATCTCAAGTTGCAGTCAAAGCATTAGTTAATGGAGGAGCCACAAGGATAACCTCTGAAACGGGAATTAACGGTTATGATATGGGGTTGGCTCAATACATCGATCACACGAATTTACGTGCAGATGCGACGGATGAAGAGATTAAACAGCTTTGTGAAGAAGCAGCTACGTATAAATTTGCCACAGTGTGTATTAATCCAACAAACGTCTCAAAAGCAGCAAAATATCTGAAAGGTAGTTCTGTAAAAGTGTGTACCGTAATTGGTTTTCCTTTAGGAGCCACAACTCCAACAGTAAAAGCCATTGAGACACGTGATGCTATAGCAAATGGTGCAGAAGAAGTAGATATGGTGATTAACGTTGGTGCTTTAAAATCAGGAAATGACGATCTAGTTAGGGAAGATATCCAAGCTGTTGTAAATGCTGCGGCTGGAAAAGCTATTGTTAAAGTTATTCTTGAAACTGCTCTACTAACCAAGGAGCAAATTGTGAAAGGTAGCCTTTTAACAAAATTAAGTGGTGCAGATTTTGTGAAAACTTCCACTGGTTTTAGCACCGCAGGAGCATTAGTTGAGGATATCGCACTCATGCGCAAAACAGTAGGTCCAGAAATGGGAGTAAAGGCTGCAGGTGGAATTAGAACTCATGAAATTGCAGAACAAATGATCAACGCGGGTGCAACTAGAATTGGAGCTTCTGCCTCAATAGCTATCGTAAAAGGAACCGATTCGAAGTCAGGTACTTATTAGAGGGTTTTGGTTGATTATCCTAACCATAAATTCTGGTTCATCTTCTCTCAAATATTCGATTTACAATATGGAATCTGAACAGCTATTAGCTAAAGGATTAGTAGAAAGGATTGGTTTATCCAATTCTCAAATTGTCCATAATGGTGAAGATAAAGAGCTTAAAAAGGAAATAAGCTGTAAGAACCATGAAGATGCTCTTGATTATGTTTTAAAATTTTTCAATTTAGAGGATATTGCCGCGGTAGCCCATAGAGTTGTACATGGTGGTGAAGAGTTCCGGAAAGAAGTGGTCATTGATAATGAGATTGAAAACCAAATAAAAAATCTTTCTGAGCTTGCTCCGCTTCATAATCCTGCAAATCTCATGGGAATTCGTGCTAGTAAGAAGAAACTCCCAAAAATTCCTCATATTGCTGTTTTTGACACCTCATTTCATAATACTATTCCAGAATATGCCTTTCAGTATGCGATCTCAAGAAAATGGTATGAAAAATACTCTTATCGAAGATATGGTTTTCATGGTACATCTGTTGAATATGTAACCAATAGAGCTATAGATAAATTGGAATCAGAAAATTGTAAGAGAATTATCGTTTTACATCTCGGTAATGGAGCATCAGTAACAGCTATCTACGATGGAAAATCTGTCGATACAAGTATGGGATTAACTCCTCTTGAAGGACTGATAATGGGTACTCGCTCTGGGGATCTTGACCCAGGAATAATGCTTGCCATGATGCGATCTGAAAACTTGTCAATAGATCAAATTGATTATGAACTGAATTCTCAAAGTGGTTTCTTAGGAATTACAGGCCGATTTAGAGATATGCGTGATATCCAGAGCCGTGCTCAGAGCGGACACTCAAAAGAGCAGTTAGCTATCCAAATGGCTGTTTATCGGATTCAGAAATATATAGGAGCCTACTCTGTTGTATTGGGAGGATTAGATGTAATTATATTTACGGGTGGAATAGGTGAAAGATCCCCGTATTTCCGAGAATTAATCATGGATGGATTAGGAAGTTTAGGCGTAATTCTAGACTCTTCTAGTAATAAAGAAGCAATTGGGGAAGAAGAAACAACAATTTCAGCCAATAATTCTCAAGTTCAAGTTCTAGTAATACCAACTAATGAAGAATACCTGATGGCGTTAAAATCTCAGAAACTACTGGAACTAAATGGATAGGGACCTCTCACGTTTTAAAATCCTTTGGTAATCCAATTTGCCTCGCTATGATTTCGCTAAGTTTATCTGATCGTGGTCGTGACTCAATAAGAAAATCTTCTAAGTTAACTTCCACCTGTTTCAATTTTTCTCTTTCATCAGAAGATAAATTTTCTTTATTTACATGATATTCAAAAAATTTACAGGCTAACTGTGGAGCCTTCGTCATTTTAATAACTTCCTCATCAGAAAGCATTCGTATTCGATAAAAAGTTTGATTAACTCGTGAATCAAATATATGGCTTTTAGGATGAATGATAGCAGTGAGATAACTTCTACCTTGAGTTATATTATCTTCTTCCATCCAAATATCACTTCCAAAGGACCACATTTCGTAATCAATGCCCCATATTTTTGAAGCTACGTTCTTTTGGTTCAACTGAATTAAATAGTTTCCAGCATTACGATCAGGGTCATTTAACCAGATATCAAACGGTAAAAGTAGAAAAGCATCATCAATACTTTGTATTGTAGCAAAAGCTCCATCTAAGTCCGCTTTTTGAGTTTCCAAGTATTCATCAATATTTTGACTATTCGGAATTTTTTCTTGGAGTAATGCCAGTACATCGGTGGAATCTTCACGACTACTTTTTTTAGCAAGAAGATTTTCAAAACGAGTTGAAGTTTTTAAAGATCCAACTTCTCGTTCCGAGTACAAATAGAATTCCTCGGCTGTCTCTCCCTCTTCCTCTTCCTCATCCAAAACAACGACATCTTCCTCTTTCAGGATAGTGGAGGGTGTAAGTGCGAGTTTAGCAATTTTCCCAGAACAAATAAGATGTGTTTCTGGTACATTTAAGTATAACCGCCTGCCAAGTCGTGAAGCAGTGATTTCGTTTAGTACTCTCCATAAATGAAGTCGATCACGACTACGTTCAGGTGTATCTTTGATATCGATGTCTAGGTCAGATACTTTTTTCACATCTAGGTCAAGAATCTTTGAAAAGACTTTAAGAAGCCATTCTTTCCCTTTATTATCAATCAAAATCGTGGCTTTTCCGTGTTGTCCTGCAGCAGACAAGGTTTTATCGGAAAGCTTTAGCTTATTCTTGACATTTTTCTGCTTATCATCTGTGTAAAGAATTAAATCCCATTCAGACATTAGGTCATCCCTAAATCTCGAATGGGAATGGTTTCTAAAAAACTTTAGCTTACTTTTGTACCGTTAGGAATGTCTTTGTCAGGAATTAATAAGCCTAAATCTTTGCCTTCAACTGCCGCGAGAAGCATTCCTTCTGATCTTACACCTCTAATTGTCGCTGGTTCAAGATTTACTATTACAGTAATTCTTTGGTCAATTAACTCTTTAGGGTCACGGAATGATGCTAGTCCAGCCACTAATTGTCTCTCTCCAAGATCTTCCCCCAGATCAACCCTTAGTTTAAGAAGATTCTTAGCTTTAGGTATCTTTTCAGCCTTGGTTATTGTTCCTATGCGAATATCCAGCCTTTCAAAATCTTTAAATGGAATTATGTCCCTATCTGGCACTTTTTTCACCTTTTTTGGTTTCTTATTTGCTTTCTTTTGAATTACATCAAGTTTTTTCTGCAGGTCCTCACTCTCTATTTTTTCAAATAGAGGTTTTGATTCTAAGATGAGTGAACCAGGATTTAATTTGAGCTTTCCTGCTTCCTGAAAAAGCTGAATATGGATACTACCTTCCTGTTTTAGTATTTGCCATATCTTTGCTGCAGAATCAGGAATGATTGGTCCTAAAAGAACACTCAAAGTGGCAACTGATTGAGCGCAAAGATATAAAGTAGTTTCAACGGTGGTAGGATCAGATTTAATTAATTTCCATGGCTCTTTTGTGCTCAAATAGCCATTTGCTGTACGAGCAAAATCAATTATCGCAGCTACAGCTTTTTTAAACTCAAAGTTATCAAAATAATCAGCTACAGACTCGGGAACATTGTGGATTGCGGAAACAAATTCTCTGTCCGTAGCATCTAATCTGTGGCACTCTGGAATCTTTCCTTCAAAATATTTATGAATCAACACAAAAACACGATGGATATAGTTGCCTAGGACATCATTAAGATCATTATTAATCCGTTGTTCAAATTCCGACCAAGTAAATGAAGTATCCTTAATTTCTGGGCGTGTAGCCGCTAAAAAGTACCGCCAATAATCAGTTGGAAGAAGCTGTGCTGCTTCATCAATCCACACTCCAATACCTCTAGATTTACTAAACTTATCATCATCGAATATCAAAAATTCGGTTGTGCTAACATTGTAGGGAAGAACAAATGGCTTTCCATAGCTCTCTTTTGTCCCCAATAGGAGTGCAGGAAAGAGTAGAGTATGAAAGAATATATTATCCTTTCCGATGAAAAAAATTGTTTGAGTATCTTGATCAAGCCAAAATTGCTTCCAATAGTCAGGATCTTTGTATAAACGTAATCCTAGTTCAGCTGATGCGGAAACATATCCCAAGACTGCCTCTAGCCAAACATAAATCACTTTTGCATCAGCTCCAGGAATAGAGGGACCAGCTGGAATACCCCATGCTAAATCTCGGGTAAGTGTTCGTGCTTGTAATCCTTCTTCAAGAATATGATTTGAGAACTTTCGGGCATTATCTGGAAGAGTTTGATTTCGTTTTATGTAATCTGATAATTCCTCTTGAAATGCACTAAAATCATAATACCATTGAGTTGTGGTTTTTTTCACAGGTGGTTTCCCACAAATTTTACAAACAGGATTGATCAATTCGACAGGACTGAGAGGTTTCCCACAGGTTGGGGAATCACATTGATCTCCACGTGCTCCTGGAGTCTCACAATAAGGACAGGTACCTTCTACAAATCTATCGGGTAAAAATCGTTTATCTGTCTTACAATAAAGCTGATCGATTTCCTTACTGAAAATGTAACCATTTTCAAAGCATTTCCTGTAGAAATCCTGAACCCATTGATAATGGAATGGATTGGCAGTTTTTGAGTAATTAAGGTCGATATTCCATTCCCGAAGTAGTTGTGTAATTTGAGAATGATTACGATTGACCAACTCTTCAGGTGAAATCCCCTCGGCTAGGGCCGCGACTTCAATCGGCGTTCCGTGACAGTCGGATCCTGTAGCTGAAATAACATTTGCTCCTCGGAGTTTTAGGTAACGGACGTAAATATCTGCACTGAGAAGATGCAGAACAGTTCCAAGGTGAGGAACGGCGTTCATATACGGCCACGCTGGACACACAACAAATTTCTTATCAGTTAAGTCTTCCAGAAGTAACACATCCTAATAATTAATTTTAAAATAAACAATAAGTATAATTGTGAAAGAAATTGAGAGATAAAGAGAAATATGATATTCAAATCTACTAAGGCGACCTAGAACTATATCTTGAAAAAAACCAAAAAAGAATTCATAGTAATTCAAGCATTTGGCAATCCCACATGTTTTATCGCCTCTACAAAAGCAGAAAAATGAGAATTTAAAATTCTTTCGAGGTTAAAAAGACTTTAGCAGATATACTTCTAAACGCATTGTCTTTCAAAGATAGAATTGGATAAAAATAGAGTACTACGAAGTAGTTAATTTGTCTACGAAGAGAAGCAAGGCTTTTTTGGTGTAACTTATAAAAAATATTATAAAGTTGTGCAAAGGAAGCTTGCATAACCAGTTAGACCCTTAAGGTCAAAGTGGTTCAAAAACTAAGATGTTTTGGGATTCAGCGTGCCAAAAAACTTTGTTTTTTATTAGCGCTGGATCCCCTCCCTCCCCCCTCTTACTGTTTCTGTATTTTATTTTTCTTAAATGCTGCAATGGGTTATTTGAATATAAAATCGGTTTTAATTTAACAAGTATATTCATTTTTTGGACTAAACATTGAACTGCTGAAGTTATTAATTCGATTTCAAAATTAAACATTGAAAGAACGGAGAAATTCTTTAATGGTCTTCCTCACGTAGAGGAGGGGCTACAAAGAAAATGGGATGTTTCTGCGTTAACCTGTTTTACTCTTGTTGACTTCAGATGCGTAGATCAACGTAGCTGCAATATCATCAACTGAATCACCTAGAGCTTTATAGCTATCAAGTTTTTCACGCATTGATTGTTTCATAGCTTTGAACACTGCATATTGGCGATCCAAAGAAAATCTTGAATATAAGCTAGCCATCACAAGCATACTAGCGATTCTGGCCGTCTTTTTCGGATTCTTCCGATATTCCTTGTCATCGAGAATCATTATTTCTTGGATCTTTGTAAATCGATCAAGAATATCTAAGTATGCTTCACTCAAATAACAGAGCCACCTTACCAGTAATTTGCTTAAAATGTTAAGAACTTAGGGAGTATGCTTGAATGTTTTTCACTTCTAAAATAAATAAAAGTGTTACTGTCAGATTATGTTTCTAGCAGAAATCACCTTTCCTATAAACCTAATTTTTTACCCTTATAGAACGTAGTTTCACCAGAGTCCTATTCACTTATATTTATTAACTAAGTGGCAGTTCACTGATATAGACAAAAAGAGCGGTGAAACTAGGTTGTTAACGGAAGAAGAATGGTTGGATCGACTGGCAATTGAAGCTCAAGAGCTAACTCGGGAACAACCTACCTTCCGATCTGTGGGAAATGATTTAACATTTTGGAAAGGCGAGATTCTTGGTTCGGGGTTATATGAAGGAGGGGTGTTTGTAATAGAAATAAAAATCCCTCGTAGTTATCCATTTGAACCACCAAAGGTTCGATTCAAGACTCCTATTTGGCATGTAAATATATTTAGAGAAAAGGTATGTGTGGGTATTCTCGGGAAGGATTGGAGTCCTGCATATAGCTTGGTTCAAGTTGTTGAAACAATTCGATTTCTCTTAACAAGTCCAAATCCAGATGATCCTCTAAATGCGACTGCAGCACGTCAGTGGAAACGGAATCGTAGTTTATTTCAGAATCAAGTGGTGGATTATATCCGACGTTATGCACACTGGAACCAAAAATAGGGGAAGTTCAAACTCCACGATGGATTTCACGTTTAATAGAATATTTATCAGGATATTCAAGTCGGGCGAAAATTTTATCCGCATTAACTTCCTGTTTTAGATTTTCAATCCAGCTGACATCATCTTCTGCATCCAATCCCCAGACAAATAGTGCTTTCTTATATCCACTTTCCTCATAGAGGGTTGAACTACGAAGGGCTTGAGTTAATATATCCCAGCTTGGAGAACCAGGTTCAGGGTACATTGGAGAATAAGGCATAATATGGTAAATGACATATCCACAAATTTCTATAATTCTATCGAGATTGATTCCATAATGACGGTTGAAACCATCGTGCCACTCGGTTTCAGGATCAACGGGAACAACCATACCAATATCCAAACTTGGACGTTCACTCCTAGCATCTTCAACAGTCTGACGGAACGCTCTACTTATTAAATCAGCTCGCCAGTCTTCAAACATTCGTTGAATAGATGGATCTTTTTGTATATCGAGATAACTAGTATCCAAGCTTACACCAGACAATTCTGCAAATTTTCGTACTGCTCGTTTTGAAAATGAAAACTCCTGACGTGGGAAGAGAAATTCTTGTAAAATCATTGATCTAATAGGTTTACGAGCAACCTCACGAGAAATCTGACTTAGGTGTTTCCAGTATCCATCCATGCTTGGATCCACATAGGTAGTCATTAATGTGCCATCTGAACGACCAATTGAATAGTTTGGATCTGATCCAAGATAAGAGTCGCCAAAAGCATAGGAAAAGGCGTGTGTTTTCATTCCAAGATCATTTGCTAATTCTGTAAAATCTGTAAAAAAGTTTTCATAATTCCGATCACTAGGTGCTGCCCCACTTCGAAAAGTAACTAATCCGTCCTCTTTCTTGCAAACGAGTGCTACTTCTTCAACCACCCCTCCATATTCAGCAAGAAATGCGTTTGCTCCTTGGCCTGCTAGTGAATCAGGTGTTGTAGGATCAATTACAGGAATAAAACCATGTTCGATTAATTCGTCTAAGTTCAATATGGTATCCCTCAAAGGACTCTCGTATACGATCTTGATTCTAGAGATTCTTTTTAAAAATTATCCTTTATTAGTGCAGGGAAAATCTTTAACAGAAATCTTACCTCCTCCACCAAAAGGCATTAATAAAGAAATTGTGAGATTAATAAGCGAAAAAAATCATTTTTAAGTGACAGTTGTGAAAAATCATGGGGAACTTTGTAGAATGGGCACCTGGAGTATTTCGGATTGTAGGGAAAACTGGTAAACAAAAAGAAGAGTTTGCAAGCTATTTAGTCATGGGGGAAAAAATAGCCATAATCGATTTACCCTCCAGATCAGTCGGGAAGGATATCCTTTCATTTGTAAAAAAATCAGGTAGAAATACGTCTGAAATCAAATATTTAATTCTAACACATACTCATCCTGACCATTGGGCTGGAATAAGTGCATTATCAAAAGTCAAACCCCAAATTGTTGTACACGAATCGGGTAAAAGAGCACTGACTGAAGGGCAGAAATACATTCTAGAGGAACAATTTCCAAATCCGTCAAAATTTAGTTTGGCAATGAAGTCATCTTTATTTTCGAAGATTAGTAAAGTGAAAGAAGAACTGATTACGTGTGTTGGAGATAGTGAAACTATAGATTTAGGTTCAGAAGAACTCATTTTACAATCGACGGGAGGACATTCACAAGATTCAATCCTAATTCAAGCTTATTCTGCTAAATGCACATTTATTGGTGATGAGGGGAATATTGCACCAGAACAGCCTGCGTCATTCTATATAGACGGTACAGGAAGCGCTAAAAAGCGATTGAAATTATTAAAAATGTTAACCAATCTTTCAACTGAAATAATCTGTCCAGCCCACCAGAGTCCTATTCCTCATCCTTTTGAGCTCTATTTACACAATTTAATTTTTGAGCATAATCACACAAAAGATACTATATATGATGTACTTGTAAGCAAAGGAGAAGCAAAAGTACAATATATCGCAGAAGAATACATAAATACTATTGGGATTTCATGGGAATCCCCATTCAGTGATTTGGGGGTTGCATCAACTACTGCAACAGCGTTTCTTAAAGAGATAGAGAGTGAGGGACGTACCGAATACGAAAGTTATTCAAAAAGATGGAAGACTATTTGAGGAAAAAAAACCTATTCAACAAACCATGCTGAGTTTTCTATCAAATCGATATCAATTGAAATCCATTCATTTGTGATATCAAGAGTGGATTCGTGTAATAAACGGAAATATACAAAAGTTTCAGGTTGATACAGATATAAATCCCAAGAAAATCCCTGGATAATCGAAAAAGCGTTGATTCCGCCATCAAGAATTCGTCCTTTCCTTAGTTCAGAATGAATCAACTCACCGTCCAGAGGCTGTTCCAAAATATGTGAGATTATCTCTTTTAGTTGTGTGAAAATCTTTTTAATTTCGCTTTGAGGTTCTGGATATATATTCCAAGTTAAAATGGTATTTTGGTTAAGAGATTTGATTTTAACAGGCAGAGTTCTTTCACGGGTAGAAAGAATTTGATCTAAATATTCCTCTAGTGCCCGTACCAAGTCTTGAAGGACTTTAGGTAAATCTAATATCTTTTTCATATTACCACTTGTTATTGCAGTAAGGACAATAATCCTTTTTTGACAACCAGCGTAACATATGCTCCTGATGCCCCCTGCTATGACAATGGGGACATTCCATTAATGCATCACCTTCCTTCATTGGTTTCCAGCATATTATGCATCGTGAGGGAGCTTGAAACGGATCCCAAGATCCAATTGGACGAGAAATTAGTTTTATTCTGTTTTTGTTCATAGAGAACTTCTACCTCTCATTAACTACAAAGAGGGATTCTATTTTATTTAGAATTTGTGATATATCCTTCTTTAATGTTAATAAATCGATAGTTTCAATGAAACGATTATTTGTTGAAGCAGATTGTTGCTGTTCAAATTTTCGTTCCAAACCTCCTAATATGACAACTAGATCAGAGAAATTCTTTGCTAGATCTGAGATCTGCTTTGTTTGATGGGAAATCATAGCGCTGAAATCTTCAATTTTCTGATTAAGAATAGTAAAATTTTGATCGATTTTGTGATTTTCAGAGAAAATAAGCTCAATTAGCGTTTCTAGTCCTTTTACGGTTGGTACGTCTCCTTTCGGAGTTTTTAACGACTCAATATTGAATTCGCGAGGTCTTTGACTCATTATAATTACCTGAAAGGAGTAAGTATTAATTAATCTAATTCAGGATTCTAAACATAAATTTCTATTGAAATACCTGATAAATTTTATACATCCCTGAACTAATTTTTAGTTTGGAATCTCTTTTAAAGTTTCTATTCCATTTTTAATCCGTGTGTCGGAGATTTAATTTACACGTGTATCTTTAATGTCTGAGCCATTTATCAGACGTTTGTAATAAAGAAAGGATTAATTTCCATATGCAAACCTCATCTGAGAACATTTTTTCGGTAATACTGCTTGGTACGAGTGGAGTAGGAAAATCCTCCATCGCTTTTTACTTAGAACATGGATATCCTGCACCAAGTAATATAAAACCAACGATTGCCTTTGGAGTATCCCATGTTGAAATCGATTCTGCTGTAATTGGGTTAATTGATGTTGGTGGGCAAAAGCGTTTCTTAGATATGCGGTATCATGAACGGTTTGTACGAACTGCTGATGGCATCGTATTTGTTGTGGATAGCTCCCAAAGAAATTTCAGATACGACGAACAATGGTTAGATGAGGCATTACGATTAATCCCTGGAAAAATACCAATTTTAGTAATCGCTAATAAACAAGACTTGCCTATAGCTTTATCACCTGATTTCATTCACAAAGCATTTGTTGAAGCACATCTTAAGGAGTATGCATATCAAATTTTTGGGACTGTAGCAACAGATCCTGGTGGGATTCGTAGTGGGGAGAATCTTGAAGCAGCTTTCAAATATTTGGTCAAAGAAATGATAAAATATCGAAGAGTAGTGGTTGAACAAACCCAAGTTTGAATTTCAGCTGATCCTTAGTCGTATTTAGCTTTATTATTGGACAATCGAATTAAGTTCAACTAATAAGGAATGAAATCCAATTTTCCACTAGAAACCCTTAGAGGATATGTGGCCTTCATTTGTTCGAAAAAGTTCGTGTAACCAGTGGTATTCCCTATCTAGATGAACTCACTCAAGGTGGATTTATCAAAGGTTCAACAAATTTAGTAATTGGACCAGCTGGAGCTGGAAAAACCATCTTCGGTTTGCATTTTTTGTCAGAAGGTGCGTTGAAGAATGAAAATGGTCTACTTATAGCTATGCAGGAACCTCCGTGGGCTATTCGTCGTGATGCTAGTAATTTTTCGTTTTTTGATCATAATCACTATGTAGAACCAGAAAAAATAGTTATGCTCGATTTTACCCCATCAGGTTGGGAATTATGGGATCCTGATAGTCTAAATATTGGTGAAGATTCTCCGTTCATTATTGAAGCAGAAGGTGTACCCTATGATGAGACTTCCCTACCAACGTTTTTGCATCGTGTATTCTATCATATTAGCCAAGTAGTGGAGGAAAAGAAGATCGAGAGGATTGTAATAGATCCCCTTGCTGCTTTTCGTTTTTATGATTATGGTAATGATGAAGGCTTTCTGAGGAAAATAACTACAGGATTTTTAGCGAATATAGCCTCATTAAATGTTACCACAATCGCAATATCAGAGTTACCTAGCAATACAGGAGCCTCAATCTTTGGAGAAGAGTATATTGCCGATTCAATTATCCATTTGGATATGCTATCTGTACGAGGAGAAATGATGCGAATCCTTAGAATCACAAAGATGAGGGGAACTAAGCATACAACGAAAACATTAACGTTTCAGATCACTAATGATGGGATAATATTTCTCGAAATTGATAAAGATAAATAGAGGTATCTTAGGTTGTAATTCAGACCAAGAATACAATTCTCCCAAGTATCAATATCCCCTTTCGTATCGTTTATAAAATCAGATTCATATTATAAATTTGAGATATACCAAGTTAATTTCAATAAGCGACATGGGATATGTCGTCTAGTTAGATAAACAACAAACCGCTGGGACCAAAAAATGCAGATAAACATAGTTCAAGCAATTGGAGGAGGACAAATTACACTTACCTGTGAGAAAACTGAATCTTTAGCATCAATCAAAGAGCGTGTTGCTCAACAAAAACGAATTCCTGCTCGTTCAGTTATTCTCGTGTTTCAGGGAAAACAACTTGATGAGAGCGAAACGCTAAAATCCGCAGGAATTGAAGATTTAGATAAATTATACATGATTACGAGAACAACTGGCGGTACAAATCGTTAATCGTCCTCTTATCATCCCTCTTTTTTTGACTCTTTCTTTCATTTCTTTTTTGTATTTCAGGGGGAGTTTATATTGATGAAACTCCCAGTTTTCTTTTACACTCATCCAAACTCGAAATTGTTCTTTTGTTTCAGTTTCCAAGACATTATAAAATCTCTATAGATATAAATAAAACAGGCTGGAGAAATTATAAGATTATTACCTACTTCAATCTGGGGAAAAAAATGGACAATTTTACTCAAGAATCTCAAAAAATTCGATATGATAGGCAAACACTTATCGAAAACTGGGATCAAGAGAAAATTCGGGACGGTAAGGTTATAATTGTAGGTATGGGGGCATTGGGCTCAGTAGCTGCTGTTTCACTAGCAATGGCTGGAGTAGGAGAATTAATATTAGTAGATTTTGATACAATTGAAATTAGTAATTTGAATCGTCAATTATTATTCCGTATGGAAGATATTGGAAAATCCAAAGTTGAAGTAGCAGCTCGAGAGTTGTTGAAAATCAATTCAGACTTAAAAGTTACAGCTTTGAACATGAAAATTCAAGTAGTACCAACATCTGATCTAGAAACAGCAGAAGTTATTGTAGAAGGGCTAGATACATTCGTAGATAGAAGATGGGTAAATTCCTTCATAGTTGAACATAACATTCCCTTAATTTCTGGAGGAATGTTTGGATTCTTAGGAAATCTACAGGTCATTATTCCTCGTAAGAATGCCTGTTTGGAATGTCAATCCTTAATTCCTGAAGAAGAATTACAAAAGGCTTGTACACCTTTTGGAGAGCAAAGGAAAGAAAGTCGCCAAGAAGAGTCCGTTGATGAAGTTATTCCATCAGTATCGAGTGTTTCATTCGTGATAGGTGGATTAATGGCGCAGGAAACATTAAAAATTCTTTTAAAATTACCTTCCCTTAAGGAATACTTATTTTGGGATGGATCTGCAGGTGTATTTACAGCTATCGAACTCTCACGCCGCGAAGACTGTTTTGTCTGTTCTAGTGAATATCAACTGAATGCTATTCCCGTTAGATCAGCCATTGATCAACAAATAGATGATTTTATAGATCAATTACGTTATTCCTTCAATCTCGGAAAGGAAATGATAATTATTCATGGGACAATAACAATTGATTCTTCAAAGGAAAAACTTTCAAATTTGCTTAGTTCTGCAGATATTATTCGTGTTATAGATCCCTCTTTGTCTAAACCCTTAAAGTTTGAAATATCATTTGATTCGTGAGATTGTAATATATATTCTCAAACTAGAGCAGGGATAAGGTAGAGTAAGGCATAACCTCCTGCTACTGAGCCTGAAAGTATATAAGAATATGTAGGGTTGAGTAAATGACCAGATTGAAGACCATTCCCGCAATGATAAGCACATATTGCTAAAAACGGTAAATAGATAATATCAAAAATCGCATAACCAGAGGAGAGACGAGTATCCGTAACATCAAGAGGTTTACCTAGTAAAATCGTAACCAATGAAATAATCAAGCATGCAGTAATCAGTGGGCCCAACGAATAGCCTACAATACTGTATGTATCTCGCAAACTTGCCTTTCCCCCAAGGGTCTTAGCAACTAGCCATATAATGATTGTTGAGACTATCCATCCAAAAACTGCTAAAATGAAAAATGCTATTCCAGTTAACCAGGGTTGAATCAAAAAGTAGAAGAAATGGAAATCATGCCAAGTTGAACTGCTTCCCTTTATAACGAGTGTTCCAACTGTAGCGGTTGCATATGAAACTGAAACTAGGTACAATAAGATAATAACACCCAGACGGTCAGGGTTGACACCAATCTCGTTAAACAGAATTTTACTATCACGGGGATCTGAAAGACTTCTCCATATACGCGAAAATCGTTCTTTGAATGTAATTCCTATTTTTTGTCTTTGACGTAAAATTTTAGTAAGATCAAATCCACAGTAAGGACATAGAATATACCCAGCTGGGCTTCTTTCACTACAATTTGGACATACTATTGATTCAGATTCACTCACGAGAGATCACATCAAAAGGATGGGTAATCCACTAATTCCTTAATAATGATTTATCAAATTCACTTATTGATAATCATTTTCATATCTTACTTATACTAGGTAGGATAACTTATCCATTTCTTCTAGTATTTCAGAAGAAAGTTTAAATGTAATCTTTCGCGCTTTATGGAAACTGGTGTTAAGAAGTGTCCGATCTACTGTTAGGCCCGTTGGGGGAAACTATCTTAGATTTAATACAAAGTACTTCCAATATATTACTAGATATATACTTCGGAGTAGTAACAACTTTTGGTAACACACTTCCAATTCTGATAATCCTTGTACTACTTTACTATACTTTAGATAGAGAATTTATGACAAATTTGATCTATTTACTTGTTTTCTCGGCTCATTTAAACTATGTAGCAAAAATCTTTTTTCATAATCCTCGTCCATTCGTACACAACGCTGAAAAATTTCAGGTAACTACTAATGTGTTAAACCAAGAAACAATTTGGGGCGCAGCTGGATATTCTTTCCCTTCGGGACATTCACAAACTCAAGGTGCAATCTGGGGTTATATTCTAAAAAAAATTAAATATCTACCCTTATTTGTTTTAGGTATAGTACTTCTGATATCGATTCCCCTTAGTAGGTCGTACTTAGGTGTGCATTGGCCTGGTGATATCCTAGTAGGAGTCTTATTCGGACTATTTTTGTCTTGGATGTTTATTCGAGTCGAACCATGGTTAGAAATGAGAGCAAAGAAGTGGACTGATTCTGAGAAAATTCTGTATGGACTCGGATTTAGTTTGTTTCTATTCTTTCTAGGAGTTATAGCCTTTATTATTGGAAGCTTATTCCCATTTAATGAAGCTATTTCAATATCTGATCCAGTTGTTTGGGTTGAAGCAGATATTGGGACATATCCTGGATTATTTGCGGGTATTGTAGTTGGTCGAGTGTTTGAATTAAAATATGTGAACTTTTCTACAGAAAATATTGATAAGAAATCCTTATCAGTTCGCATTGTTATTGGTATTGTTTCAATATCAATTTTATATTTTACTGCAAAGTGGATAGAGGATTTGGTTCTGGAATTTCAGTCTGATCTCTTATGGATAACTCAAGCAACCAATTTTTTATCGTATTTTGTAATTGCTTTTTGTCTCGCTTATTTAATACCTTGGTTGTTCTCCAAATTTGAGTAAACGTGGAATGTACATTTAACAAAGCGTAACGATTACTCTATCTTCCCCGAATTCTGATATATGCGCAACTTATTTCTTTGTAGAGACCACAAGACCGTTTTCCTTATAAAATTCACGCTCATCTCAATAGGAATATAGTACCCTATTTAAGGAAAAGAGGCGTTATTAGAGTTAACCCCAAATTGAAATGGAGGTATATTATGTCGGATGAAGATGATAAGAAATCTTCACCTCCTGATAGCCCAGATTACACTACCATGCTTGAAAAACAAATAGAATCAGATATTGCTGCCATGGAAATGGAAGAATTCTATTTAAAGGTACAAGTGGATCTGGAAGATGCTTTAACTGACGGTGGTGATTTTCTTCACATTCTAGAAGATGTGTATTCCCATTCTCTACCGACAGAGGAGGAAGAAAAGAAGAAACTAGAGCAATTTGGATTATTTCACTCTGAAAAGACTGAAGAAATTGTAATGGTGAATTGCTTTAGAGACTCTGGTTTACCATTGTTTGAAATTTGCCTTTCAGATAAAGCCAGTTGTCAAACATCAGTAAGTTTTATCTTAAATGCAATGAAGAACTATGTTCGTCATAAACTTGGGGAACTTATTGAAGAATTATCGCTTGAATCTCAGACAATTCATTTTTTTGTCATTGCTGAAAAATATATTTTTGCAATTGTGACTACTAAGCAAATTACACGAGACAGAGTTGAACCTCTTACGATACAAATCGTATCAATTATGGAGAAATACTCTGAAGATTCATTACGAAATAGCTCTGAATTCAGACAAGAGGTACTCAATCAAATTTCAGCGTTTCAGGCTTCTTTTGTACAAGAGCATCACACATTAAAAATTATTCTGATTGGTGATGGAGCAGTTGGAAAAACATCAATTAGAAGGCAATATCTGGGAGAAGGATTTAGAAATGATTATCAGATGACTATCGGAGCGGATCTAGCTAGTAAAGAATCCCCAGTTCTCTATTCTGGTGGAAGACAAGTTAAATATTTAATATGGGATCTTGCTGGGCAACCTCGATTTGAAGGAGTTCGAAAAGCCTATTATATGTCCGCCATGGGTGCTATCGTTGTGTTTGATACTACTCGTGTAGAGAGTTTTCAAAATATAGTTGGATGGATGAACGAATTCTGGAAGCTTAATGGTAGAGGACCAGTACCTATCATTATTCTCGGAAACAAAGCAGATTTACGTGATGAGGGTATTATTGGTGTTTCTGATGCAAAAGCGAGAAAATTTGCTCAAACTCTTTCTCATGTAGCAAAGGAATATAGAGGGTTTGATATCCATTATCTTCCTACGAGTGCTAAAACAGGTTTAAACATTAATTTGGCATTTGAGTTATTAGGAGAAGCCATATTAGACTTTTTTGAATCAGTAAATAAATAATAAGTACTGATTAAGCTCATTATAAGAGATTACGTTATTGATTGGAATTTACTCTTAAGTAAGGGCTTTTTCTCTTCCTAATTGTGAGGATTTTTTAAGCATTCTAAGTAATGTTACCCTGACTAAGAGAAAAAACAATAGCGGAGTGTTCTTGAAGAAAAGTAATCTTCCTCCCTATTTCCATAGTTTTAGGTGAAATTAATGGATAGAGACTTTATATTAGCGAGAGAGGCCCAATTAACATATTCAAATAATGCTGCATCAGGATTTAATCCAGTAGGAGAATCTCTTGCTCGTTGGCAAGGAACATTAACATATACAACAAATAGGGGAAGGAATATGTTCACATTTGAACTTTTCCTTCCAGAATATTTTCCAAATGTACCTCCTGTTGTAACAGCAATTGGGTGGATGGATCATCCTAATATTGATAAAGATGGTTTTATTCAATTAAGAATATTGGATAATTGGAGAGCGGAATTTCATCTATATCAGGTAATAATTGCATTAAAGAACCTCATGTCACGAGTACCACCAGCTCCCCGTGGTGAGACCGCTAGATCTGTACGTGATACAATGGTAAGATTAACTGAACCAACTTCTGAAAAACCAGGTTCTAGATCAACTGTAGAAACAAAAGCATTACGAACAGAATTATCTTCATTGAATGCTAGGTTAACTGCAAAGGATGAAGAATTGGCAAGATTTAGAGCCCGATCTATGATGAAAACTGAGGAATCGTCGAGATCAGTGAAAATGAAGGTAACAGATCAAGAGGAATTAGAATCTGAACGAATAGCAATTTCCGATCTCTTGTCCTCTCTTGAAGACAGGTATGCTGCAGGTGAGATTTCAATCTTTGAATATTCACGTCTCTACAAGAAATACACCAAAGAGTTGTATTTACTCCGTAAACAGCTTCAATATTTGAGTTAGGTTAAAACAATGTCATTCCCCCAGAACTTATCACACAGATGGGATCTAGAAGCCCGATTATTTGCGAATATTGGTACACTTGATTTAATTTCGCGAACATATGATCGCGGGGAAATTGATTCGAGTACATATCATAAACAACATAGAACCCTTCTAACTAGTATAATTGAGACACGCGCGCAATTAGATCAGTATAATTTTGATGTTGATCAATTTATCGAAGAAGAAGGAATTGCTGAGCTATTTCCATCTGGCCTTGCTAAACTAAAATTGACCGAGGGCTCGGATGATAATGCCTACAATCAAATTGATTATTCACACATAAAAAAGCTCCCCACTATAGCTGCAGAATTTGTTGCTAATGCCATTGAACTTCTTGATCTTCTCCATCTAGAATCAATAGCCACTGTTGATCGAGTATTACCTTACTTGGATGAAATTCATGATATTTTAGTTAGAGCGCCAATGTATGGGAATAACCACTGGGTTACTCAGGATATAAATCAGTGGATAAGCTGGATGGATAAACAAAAACCAGGACAATTATTAAAATCCGATGAACTGAAAAAATTAGAGCTTCAAGCTTCCCGTTGGCTTTCTGACTTTAGAAGAGAATTAAAGAACTTATAGGAATAGATCATAAGAGATTAGTTTTTCCTGTCTTCAACAGTAATTCCGTTCGTTCCTCTGCAATCTTTGCCAGTTCAAATTCGAATTGTTTCAAGAGTTCAAAGTACTCTCGGCCAGCTACCTTTTTACGGCCTTCCTTTAGTTCCTGAAGAGCCCTTTTCGCAGCAAGCTCATGAATCCTTAAATCACGTAATCTTTCTTCTAAAAACCCATTGACAAAATCAGGAAGGTTTTCGGGACTTTTTTTCTTAGCAGTGAGCGAGGAAGAGGAAGAACTCTTTTGGTTTTGGAAGTTTAATGCTGAGAGAAGCTTTTCTTGATAAATCTCGGAAGACCAGTCACGGAAGGGTTCATTAATGTAAAGGTCACTAGGACGACCTAAATAACTAAGCTTTAATGAGTTGAATATCCGAAGTAGAGTTGGAGAATCAGATTGAATTACAAAATCTCTTTTTATTGCCGTAATCAATAGTTTATCTCTTTTTAAAAATCCAGAATTCTTTTTTTGTACATCCAATAATGCTTTAGGCGTAAATTCATCAAAAATTATAGTCTTATGGCTTAGAAAATTAATTCTCTTCCTTTGAAGTAGAGCAATTCTATCCGTAGTTATTATTAAATCAATCATAGATTTTCTGAAGCTATCATTATGAAGATCCAAGTTGGGAAAATATCCAATCCCCAGTTCACCGGGAATTAATACGAAAATATCAATACACCGGGCTAAACGCTTCCGCATTTCATCGAACAAATCGCATTGCTTTTCTACTTGCTCTATAAGCTTGGAAATACTTTCAAGTTTTGATAATACGGTTTGATCAAAACTTTCTATATGTTTTTGAAAAAGAGAGATTTGTAAAGCCGAATTCCGAAATGAATTTTCTGATATTGGATGACGAACTATATTATGATAGATTCTTTGGAGTTTTGAAGCGTATTCTTGAAATTCATTCAGAGTAAAATTCTCAATTTTCTTTGTTTCAAGAAAAATCTTATCGACTAAATTTCCCGGAACTAGGAATTGTTTACGAAAAGAGCGTAATCGGGTCTCTAATTGCCCAGTTCTCTTTAGTAAAATAACTGGACGATAGCCTACATGTTTAAGGGAACGTTTCAGGTTAAAAATTTCTTCTAAGAGATCAGCCTTTCCGTTCTTGTTATGATCGAACGCTTCAATATTGGGTGATCCACAGGAACACTTGAGTCGGGAACCATTCATAAGAGATCGGGTTGCACAGGTTTGACAGAAAGTAGCACGACAATCAAGACATTTGTGAACTTCTGAAGAAACGAGAGTAGCGCCACAGAAAGAACAGTAACCCGTCGAGTCAGAAGAAGACGAACCGATCAATACACGTTCCCTACCTAGCTTATACAGGATGTTGATATTTAAGTGAATATAACACTACAGTAAGATGACGAATTTAATTCAATGTATAGGGAATAATTTCAGACTTTAATCTCTATTTACCACCCCTAAGACAATTAAAATCGTATGTGTAAATCCTCATAGACTGAACCATATTATGAATCCGTTGTTTTACCTTCTTTCAGTCTTTCGTGGAAAATATGATATTGAAATATAATCTAGAGTCGTCTACTATATTTTCTTGTATCGTTTTGTAAAAAATTATAAATAAACATATACTTTGTTAAAATAAGCCTGTGGAAATCACATTTCGAGGAGTAGAATGATGGGCCTTAGACGTATTGAAGAGAAAATTACTCAAGAAGCAGCAATGAAAGTGAAAGGAAGTCAACTGGCTCTGAAATCTCTAGATGAAATGAGTAAGAGAATACGGAACCTGCACAAAGAATTACAGAAACTCGAAGCACAATATAAATCGGATATTAAAAAGAATCCCGACCTAGCCCAGAAGGTTTTGACCCTACGTGAGGAGCTTGGTCTTCCTCTTGCCATTGGTATTTATGATGTTGGCAGTAAAACGTCATTTAAGGATAGACTCAAGGGCAAAGATGAGTACGTTAACTACTTGGGATTAAGAATTCTAGAAATAGGAAAAATGACTCGGAATAAAACGGGAGGGATATTAAGTGTTTCAGATTTAATTTTACAGCTTAATGATGAAAGTAAAGGAATCGTAGTATCCATAGAAGATGCAAATAATGCACTAAAGTTATTAAGCTCGAATGGACTCCTTCATCAAATACGTACACTTGCAGGAATGAAAATAATTGAGTTTACTGATCCGGAATTAACACAAGATCATCAACGAATACTAGAAATCGCCGCACAAGCTAATGGGCAACTTTCAATGACAGAATTGGTTCAAAAAACAGCATGGACTATAGAACGAGTAGAACGTTCCATAGATGTCTTGACGGATAAAAAAATTGCGATTAAATCAAATACCTTAGACGGGGTAGTAATTTCATTTCCAGGGGTAGGTTAACCTTTGGATATATGATGAGGTCTATTTTTTTTAATTTTAGAAATTAATGGACTTGAATCTATTCTCTATTTTCTTTGGAAAAGATTCTAATAACATTTAGAGGAGCTCTATGGTAAGTCTTAAGAAGAACTCCCTGTTTACCTAGCTTAAGATATTTAACTGAAAGAAATTACTCATTTCAGATAAGCGAAATAAGAGTTGAAAATCAATTGAAACGACTTAAAGGGTTCTTAACGGGATCAAAACCATCTTCATCAACTGAGACAAAAGCTAAGTTAAAACGAACCATTAATCAAATGGAAGTTAAAGTTAAAAATTATCAAAGGCAATCTGATGAGCAGTATGAGTTAGCACGGCAATTACTAAAGTCTGGTAACAAGCCTGGGGCTCATCAGGCATTAAAACGACGTGAGCTATATCTGACTCAGATAACGAACACCCATAGTAAAATTGCAAATTTACAGAGAACCATTGAAACATTGGATATTTCAGCCGATAACGTTACTCTGACTGAAACTCTTGCACAAGCTCAGACCGCAATTGACGGTAATATAGAGGCGGCCTCTCCTGAGAAGACAGAAGAAGTAATGATGGCCCTTGAAGATTCTATTGAAATGGTGTCTGATATGGAAGAATCATTAACCGATACGTCAATTACAGAAATAGGAATGGATGTGGAAGCTGATGATAGGATATCCATGCAGATGGCAGAATTAGAAGCTGAATTATCTACAGGAACCGTTTCGACTGGTGATGCGAGCGTCTCAACTTCACCTACTTCTCCTATTTCAGAGCCTGCTGACGGAACAAAACGTGAGGCTGACAAAAAGAAATTAGACGAGATGCGAAAACAAATTGAAGAAGGATTGAGGTCATAAACGTGGTTTTTGATAAATTTGGTCAATGGTTAAAGGGTGGAAGTGGATCAGGTTCAACCCGAAAGTGGATTGTTCGGCTTCGTATGGTTGAAAAACGCATGCTTCGGCAACGAAAGAAACTGCAAAAAGAAGAAAGAAGCATGTTAAAAGAGGTCGAAAAAGCTATCGAAGATGGTGACATGTCCACGGCTCGTCTTTTGGCCAAAGATGTTGCTAAAAACCGAAATATGGCCCGCGCTTGTCAACAGATGGCAAGCCGTGTTAAAGCTATTAAATTCAAGCTTGAACAGGCAGCTGCTACGCAAGCGATTGGTAAAGATTTGAAGGGTCTTGTCCGTACATTACATCAAATGAATGCTCAATTGAAAATTCCACAGCTTGAAGGGGTTTTACAACAGATGGAAATCGAAACAGAACGTGTAGATGTAGCAACAGAAGCAATGGATGAAGGATTTGAAATGATGACATCTGATGTTGAAGAAGATGAATTAGTAGAAAAAATCCTTGGAGAAATCAGTGCCTCGAAAGCTGCAACTGCTGATTTTGGACTTCCCTCTCCTGATATTCGATCCCAGGAACTACAGAAGGAACTTGAAAAAATTAAAAAGAGTTAGAGTCTGGGATACTTTTTCTCCGACGTCTGTAAGTAAATATATGTGATGAAATCATGGGTTCTCCATTATTCGAAGCAGCTAAAAAGAATGCTAGCCTAGCATACAAACTGGATCAAAGCGGACAAACCCAGCAGGCAGTAAAATACTATGTCTCTGCAGCTGAACAATTACAGAAACTAATCAATTTTACTGATGATCCAAATATGAAAAATCTCTACTATCATAAGGCAATGGAGTACATCTTGCGAGTGAAGGAAATTAGAGGCATCATTGAACCTTCTGAATCCCCTACTCCCTCCTCTTCTTCCACAACTCAAGCCAGCGATGAAATTTCCGATGCAATTTCTAGTGTTATTGTCAGAGAAAAGCCTAATGTTAAATGGGAAGATGTTGCAGGGATGGAGGAAGCAAAACGAGCACTAAGAGAAGCAGTTATTCTACCCATGTCTCGTCCTGATTTATTTAAGGGTGCTCGTCGTCCATGGAAGGGTATCCTTATGTATGGTCCACCTGGTTGTGGGAAGACTTACTTGTGTAAGGCCGTTGCTTCTGAAGTGGATTCAACCTTCTTTTCAGTAAGTGCGGCGAATTTAATAAGTAAATGGCTTGGTGAGTCAGAGAAACTCGTCAATGAACTTTATGAGCGTGCGGTTGAAGAAGCTCCCTCCATAATTTTCTTTGATGAAATCGATGCCCTCGCGGGAACACGTGGTGGAAGCTCAGAAGGGGAAGCCATGAGAAGGGTAAAAACTCAATTACTGCAGGCTGTAGAAGGTTTTGCCACAGGGGACGAATTACTTGTTACTGTTGGTGCAACGAATACACCTTGGGATATTGATGCCGCAATGCGTAGACGTTTTGAACGTCGTGTATATGTTACCCTACCAGAAAGAGATGCGAGAGAGGTAATGTTTTCTATTCACACAAAAGGGATTAAAATGGGAGCAGATGTAGATTTCAGCTCCTTAGCCGAAATAACAGGAGGATATACAGCCGCTGATATAGCTCTATTATGTCGTGAATCTCTAATGCAGCCAATAAGGGAACTGGACGCAGAAGGAGCTCTCACTGATATGAGTGTTCAAGTACGAGCCCCAAATGCTGCAGATTTTCATAATGCTATGATGCATATTCGTCCTTCAGTTGCTCCAAGTGAGCTAGCCCGATATGATGAGTGGTGTGATAAATTCGGAGGGTAACAAGGACTCATCTGTTTTCACCTAGTTTTGAGTTGCTAATTAATGGCAGAAATGCAACGGAAGAAAGAAAAGGGCGAAAAAAAGAAAACAAATATTGATGTACTCGAAGATGTACTTCAGGAAGTAACAGCGAAAACATCACAACCAACCAAAATAGAGATCCCAAAAACCCAAGAAAAACCTTTAACTAGTTCTTTACCACAATCACAGGTCCCTAAACTATCCTCTACTGTCGACAAACCATTATCCAAATCCATAGAGAAGATTTCTCTCTCCGAGTTGAAGCCTGGTACTGTTCATCCGAATGTAAAACCGATCTTACCTGGGTGGGTATCGAAACCATGGCGATGGATGATTCCAGAAGATCCTGAATTGAAACAACAGTGGTTAATTACTTGGGGAGATTTTATACTCGCTTTTGCACGAGTGTTAAATCAGCATATTCTCGATCTACAGGAAGTTAGTCTAGTCTATCCTTTTCAAAACGGAATATTGCATAAAAAACTATCACTCCCACAATTAAAGACGATTTCAGAATATTTAATAGAACAGGAAAAAGCCTCTTGGTGGGATAGTGATGAAACACGTCTACGTGTGTACTGGAAAACACTCAGCTCCTTTGCTGAAGAGATTTTCAATTATTCTTTTCAAAATGGATTTGAAATGATCACATTATACGATATGGTTAAAATGAATCAATCGTGGTCATCCCTCCCTCCCAAAGATTTGGCTATTATAATGAAATTAATGGTAAAATCGAAGAAAGCTTCGTGGGCCGACTCAGAACAAAAAACAATTGAATTCAATTTTTTCTCCTAATCCATTTCACTTTCTATAGACTTCTACAAAACTTCTTAACATCGTTTTTTACTAGGGTAACTGTCACTTAAATGCAGAAAGGATTGCTAACATAAGGAGTTTCTTCAAATGACAACCCCTATACAAGAAGAAGAATTGCTCACGCCTCTAGAGGATTATTTAAAGGCTGGTGTTCATATAGGAACGTCCAGCGGAATGAAAAGCATGGATTGGGCTATCTATCGTACAAGAAGCGATGGACTATATGTGCTTGATGTCCATAAGACTGATGATCGTATACGCACCGCAGCAAAATTCCTCGCACGACAAGATATGTCACGAGTAGCGGCATGTAGCGTAAGAGCTTATGGTATCTATCCTGTAGAAATGTTCTGTAAAGTGACAGGAGCCGTTCCGATAACTGGAAGATTTATTCCTGGAATCTTCACCAATCCAAATATCAAGGGGCGCTATAATTTTGTTGAACCCACAAGTATCTTGATTACTGATCCTCATTTCGACCATCAGGCCCTAAAAGAAGCTTATCGAATGGGAATACCCGTAATTTCCTTGGTTGATACTGATAATACAATCAAGAATATCGATCTAGCAATTCCATGCAATAACAAAGGGCGCAATTCATTAGCCATGATATTTTGGTTGTTAACTAAAGAAATTCTCCGTGAACGCGGCGAGTTAACACCAGAAAAAGATGCTCAATTGAGAGTTGAACTTTTCAGAGCACCACGCGGCAGACGTCCTATGAGTGATGATGGATTCTAGAAGGTGACCATTAACTATGATGATTCCAATCCGATGTTATACCTGCGGTAAAGTTATTGCTCATTACTATGATGATTTTTTGGATGGCTTGAAAGCAGGTAAGGAAGCATCAGAATTACTCGATTCATTTGAATTGAAACGATATTGCTGCAGAAGAATGTTAATAACACATGTAGAACTTATTGACGATATTCTTACTTTTTCGAGTCCAGTTCGTTAAACTCAGCCCCGTAGTGTAGTGGTCCATCATAAAGAGTTCTATTGCACGAGTTAATTAAACATGAATCGTGGAGAAACACTCTTTGACCTCAGTTCGAATCTGAGCGGGGCTATCTCTGGAGACATTCCTGTATGGCAAAGCAAATAGGTGTCCTAAGCCGAAACAAGGATTATTTTCCAACTACGGAATTACTTAAGGACATCAATAGACGAAATAATGTTTCTGGGGTTTTCCTCTCCACACAATATATTTTTCCTTTAATAAGCTCTTCAGGGGTTGATGCTCGGTTTGCGAACCAATCATTACTTCCTCTTCTTGGAGTTATACCCCGTATCGGTAGATCTCAAACTAATCTTGGCTTATTGATTCTAAAACACTTTGAGCTTATGGGTACTCCAAGTACTCTCTCTGCGGAAGCTCTTTTTCTCTCCCGAGATAAGTTTCGTTGTTATCAGACATTATCCAAGATAATGGGAATTCAATTACCTAGAACTATCTTAATTAACAATCCTTTTCAGGTGGATCAAATACTTAAGGCATTTAAATTTCCTTTAGTTATCAAACTACCTGATGCAACAAGGGGAAGTGGAACTATGTTAGCTCTTAATCCAAAAAGCGCAGAAGAAATAATTGAATCATTATTTATGAGATCAACAGAACCAATCATGATTCAAGAATATCTTTATTCTGGTCCGCAACATGAAGCTCCTCAGTCAGCAGATATTCGGGTTATTTACATTGGAAATGAGATCATTGGGAGTATGAAACGAACCGCTCCAAAGGGAGAATGGAGAACTAACTTTGCCCTTGGAGCAGAATGTGAAGCATATACATTGTCCTCTGAAGATGAAGAATTAGTTCATCAGATAGCGGATAGAATTGGGATTGAAGTGGCAGGAATCGATCTTTTTCCTACCCAAAACGGAACTTTTGTCCTTGAAGTCAATGCCTGTCCAGGTTGGAAAGCATTTGAAATGGCTAATCCTAAGATTCATGTAGCAGAGAAAATTATTGATTATTTATTAACCAAAATCCATCAGTAGAGAGAAAACCTAATATAACCTAAGGAGAAATTTCCTCATCCTCAGGAGTCATAATACACATATTATGGAAATAATAACTGATTCCAGTGAAAGGATTAATGATGAGTAATACAAACGATTTCACTCAGCTGAATGTAGCAAAAGAGCTACGAAGCCGTCTTCAGGAAGAGTTTCCCAGTCTGATGGCACTAGCTGCGACTCCTCCTAGCGAAGTAATGTCACGCTGTGAAGTAAGTAAATCTTCAGCGGAACGAGCAGTTAATCAGGCGCGAAAATTATTAGGAATGGATCAACCAACCACAGCAGCCTCATTATTAAAGCAAGAGCTGGAAAAACCAAGAATTACAACTTCTTCCCAGTCACTAGACGACATATTAGGAGGAGGTATTGCTGTAGGATCCATAACAGAGTTTAGTGGGGCGTTTGCTACAGGAAAGACCCAAATATCCTTTCAATTGTGTTTAAATGTTCAAAGATCTGTCGAAGAAGGTGGGTTAGAAGGAAAGGCCCTATTTCTCGATACTGAAAATACATTTGCTCCTGCCCGAGTAGCTGAAATGGCGTACTCTTATACAAGTGACCCAAAGAGTTATCTGAATAATATCTTCGTAAGCCGGGCGTATAACTCAGACCACCAGATCCAGCTTATGAAAAAGGCCGATAAAGTTATTGAAGAAAATAATATCCGATTGATAGTTATAGATTCCATGGCCTCACATTTTCGTGCTGAATTTCCAGGTAAAGAAAATCTCCCTCGTCGTCAGCAGACGTTAATGGCCCATGCCGAGACACTTCAGCGACTCGCAGAAACCTACAAATTAGCAGTGATAACGACCAATCAAATTCTCAGCAATCCTGATAATTTATTCTCGGGGGCAAATAATTTGGAACCTGCACTGGGATTTGCATGGGGCCATCGACCAACACATAGAATATTGCTACGGAAATCAAGAGGCACTGCACGTATCGCACGTATATTTGATTCTCCCGAGTTGGCAGAAAGGGAAGCAGTTTATCATATAACTCCTCAGGGTATTCGTGATGGTCCTCCACTAGATTATTGAAGTCATTAATCCTCATTTTTTAATAATAAAATGTTTTGTCAAAATCCTCACAATATCTAAGGATATAACGATAGTTTTTCCGCAACCTAGTCAATAAAATACAAAGAACAAACAAGTAACTGAGGTACCAACTTGAGTCAATCAAATGGAAATTCGTTCAGCTACTTCCATAAGCTCGCTGAAGTAGATTTAACCCCTGATACAGTCGTAATTCAAGGATTACCCGGTATGGGACTAATTGGGAAGATTGCTGCAAACTTCTTAATTGATCAGTTCGAAGGCATTGAAATCGCACGAATTTATAGTTCTTTTTTTCCTCCTGTAGTTCAAATAGATAATGAGCAAGGGGTTGGTCAATTAGCACGAATGGAAATTTATGCTATCACAAAAACAACTCCCAACCTTTTGATCTTAACAGGCGATGCACAACCTCATGATATTGGAATTATTCAGGTTCTAAACGAAGTTCTTGATTTTGTTATCGAAATGAACGCTAAAACTGTTGTGTGTTTGGGCGGTCTCAGAGCTTTAGAAGAAGGTCCAGAAGTTGCTGCCTTCGGATATAATGAAGCCACCATGAAATGGCTCGAAGATTATGATATTACTCCGTTGAAAGGTGGGGAAATAACGGGAGCAGTAGGTGTTTTTTCCGCTTTAGCAGCTGAAAAAGGATTACGTAGTTTTGGATTACTCGGAAAATTAACCTTAGTTGGTACTGATCCGTTGGCGAGTAAAGCTCTTCTAAAACGCTTGGCTAAACTATTCTCTCTAGATTACAAGTATGAAGACCTGGATGGGATTATCAAGGAGGCCATTCAGAAGAACGATCTACTTCACCAAGCAGAAGAAGCAGAAAGTGGTTCAGATGAAGATAGTTCTCGTGGCCCCAGTTATTACATCTAATTTAATGAGAAAATAAATTTTCTTTTTCAGCAAAGGGAATTCGACGTCGAAAAAACTCTGTAATAACAAAAGACGCCATCATTAAGGCTAGCATGAAGAATAATCCACCAACTGGGGAATTAAACATATCTAGTAACACACCGAAGATAGTGGGGGAAACAGAGCTGACTATTAAGCCCAGAGAGAAAACAAGTGAGTAGAAAAAAGTTCTATCACTAGCTGGGACAAGATCAACCTGCAATGCTTGTAATGTCCCTCCTGCAAGATAAAAACCTACAGCGAAGACAGAAAATCCAAAAATAACAAATATAATTTCTGGAAAACCAAGAGTAATCGCAATAAGAGTAACAATGGCCAAACTTGAGATTAATGCGGAAATTAGGACAATTCTAATTCTACCACGTGGACCTAGTCTATCAGAATTGATAGCACCATAGATATCAGACAAAGATCCTAATAGGAGAATAAAACTAGTCGTTGCACCCGCCATGAAAGCATCAAGATCATAGAAATTTTTGAGTAAAGTTGCTGTAAAATAGCTAATAGACCGATAAACTCCCCCTCGTAGTGCACTAATCAAGATAATAATGGCTAAACTTGTTAAAATCCAGTTTCGATGAGGTGAATGCAGTATCGAGGAATTTTCCGATACCTCGCTAATAGGTTTCTGTTTTTCTCTAGCTATTACTACTAATGATTCAAAACGACTTATCAAATTTTGGAAAAGAAGCCATATACTTAGAAAACTCACAAGAAAAACACACACCAGACCCAGTATGAAGAAAGTCCACCTCCAAGTAAAAACAAACAATGCCAAGGATAGTGTGCTAAAAGGGCTTACTGCAGTTCCGATTACCCCAGCTGCATGATTAATTGCCATGGCTTTTCCACGATTGTGTTCGGAGAAAGAATTTGCAGCCACACCTAATCCTACAGGATGATACGTCGTACAACCAAAACCCAGAATTAGATTTCCAATAAATAATCCCAAGAAGTCAGAAGTAATTGAGAAACAAAAACAAGACATAACAAAAAGAATAATCCCCCCAAGGACAATCAGAAATCCATAACGGGCATTTTTTCCCCAATAACCAATAAGTGGAGAGGTAAAGGCCATAATCAAGGATGGAAGAGAGCCTAATAGACCCATTTCAAGATAAGAAAGAGGAATGTCATTGACAATAAGAATTAATAAAGCGGGGAAGGCATATAACAACACATGATGTATAAAATGAGAAATTGACATGAAAACTAACAATTGGTGACGAATTTTCATTACCATTATTATAATCTCTAGATCTATCAAAGGAAAGACGTTTATTGGCCTGACTGTTTACTTTAACCGACGAAACTTTACAAGTTTAATACCAAGACCAAGGAGTAAACCACAGAGGAGAACGATGGAGATCAGAACGATTGTCCAAGAGAAAGCATGTTCAAATGCAAAACGAAGAATGGCCCAAGGAAGACTAATAAACGCTGCTAATAAACCAATTATTAATATTCGAAGACCCCACTTTTGCCAAAACCAAACACTGTCAAGAGAACTCCTTTTTCCTTCAAGAACCTTCATGTGGGACAAACCTGCTTGGATATAACAGGCATAGGAGAACATTGCAAGAAGAAATAAGATAATAAATATTATCAACATATAAGAATAATGATTGGGCCAGTAATCGGTAATAATTGACTCAGGTAACCATTCACGTATAGTATCCGCCAGACCGAACTGATCTCCAATTGGTTCATCTAAAAAAGCATACTGACCAGTTCCCAGTCGTTCCGCATTAACTGAAACCAAAAATATTGCTGCAGTTAGGAAAAAACCAGCTAAAATAGCAGCAGCAGTTGAGAAATGGCCCAGTAAATCCAAAGCGGATTCTTTAACAATTAATCCTTCATCATAGGCCTTTTTTCGATCATCTTCAGAGAGCATAGTGTTTTTACCTTCATCCTAATAATAATACGACTTAATAGCAGAATTATTATTTTAATTCTTTGACCTTTCTCCAAAGGAAATATCCGAACTTCCTACTCCAGTTTTCGGTTTGGTAGGTTCCTCAACAAAATAGAAGGCTAACCCTCCAAGAATTCGTAAAAACATTACGACAAGAACAAGTGTATAAATTGCATCCCATTTACCAAGGATAGGAATAAGGAGTTCCGTCACAATGCCCATGGTAAAGGATCCAAGAAACGTAGATAAACCCATAATTAGTTGATACAGACCAACATATCTACCTTTGGATTCTTCGGGAGCAGAATCAATGATATAGGCTGTTGTGGTGACAAAGTATAGACCATACCCAATTCCCCCAATAAAATTCCCAATCGCCAGTTCTACCCAATTTCGTGCAAAAAATAAGACTAATGGAATTAGAAACATGATCTTTCGACCATTGAATCCAACTTTCTTTCCATACTTATCAATTAATTTCCCACCCAGAGATAAGGAAAAGATCTGACATGCCATATGAACCGCCCAAAGAAAGCTATATTGACTGGGAGTAGTATATCGCTCACGAATAAACCCAAAAATAGGCCACCCAGTAGACATACTGAAATCCATAAAGGCACTAATTATCACAAAACGAGTGAAGGTTGGGTTCTCTCGGAAGGGAGATAACATATTGCGAAAAGAAATTCTTGAGAAAATTCGAGAAGAGAGCCCATTCATGGAAAGATGAGATCGGAGCTTATCGTTAGAAGAAGCATTTGGGTTGGTTTCCTGCAACCAAAATAAAGAAAACAGTCCTGCTAGGAGAAATGCTATTCCTCCTAAGTTATAGATTATTCGATATTGAGAGGCATAATCTGTTGTGAGAAAAGGAATCAGCCATCCTGAGACAAGAAAGACGAACATTGTGAAAATAACGGTGATAGTAGTAATACGACCTATGTAAGACCCTCTAGTCGATTCTTGCGAAGAATCACCTAAGAGTGCGATCCAAGATGGTGAAAAAATACTGAAAGCTAGGGAATAGATTATCATGGCAAGAAGGAGAAGAATAGGTTCAGTGATTAAAGGAATAGCAAAACTCATGAATGCCGAGATAAAGAGTCCGAACACTAAAAATGGTTTTCTACCAAAACGATCGCTCAACCTACCAAAGGGAAGCTGAACTGCTAATTGAATGAGATTTCTCATGCTGGTGATTATTGAAAGAAACAAGGGAGATGCATTAATAAAAACCGCATAAATCTGAGAATAAGTGGCTACAATGAAGTGACCTGTGTCCTTTCCGACCGCTATTCCATAGAGGGTAGACTTCTTATTCTCGAGAGTCGCTGGTTCCTCAGGAATAAGGTCGATAGGAGGAGTAATTGTAGTATCTGTCACGGTCTTCCCAGAGAAAAGTAATTTTCAAGAAAGGAAATAGCTTACTAATTCACCTGGAAGAGAGTTCAATACATACTCTTATGAATGATTGGTGAGGAATAAGCTGTTCTCAGTTGGAATAAGATTTATAATTTAGTTCTTGATTCCAATCTTGAAATATTGTTATCAACGGAATTTGACTTCATAGAAATAAAGATTCTGTCAATAGCAGAAGAAAAAACAGCTGATGATAAAATATGTTTATCCAAAGGAAAATACAAATGTTTATTTTGATTTCCATGTTTGTGATCTCACTTCATGGTATTAGTAAAACTTCAATTGATAGTGAAGAGATTTTATCACAAGTTTTGTCGAAGGGTGAACCTCTTGAAATTCTTTTTCCACCTAAGGCGCAAAAACGAAACAAACCAGTCGAAGTACCCTTCAGTGGTTTTATTAAAAACCAGGGTCAAATAAATAATGAAGAAATTAGATATTATTACTCAATGAACGGAATTAGTATCGGATTTAGTTGCTCAAAGATAGATTTTGTCACAAATTCAGAATCTTTTTCCATTACTTTCCCAGATGCAAATAAAATTAATCCAAAGGGAATACAAGAACAAAAGAATTATATTAACTTCTTCTATCCAAATTTACACTTAGTAAATGTTCCTACATATCAGGAGATTTGGTATTATGATCTGTATGATAAAATAGATTTAAGATACTACATGTCTGAGGATGGATTAAAATATGAATTTGTAGTACATCCAGGAGCTGATCCAAATGAGATCATTTTAGAAGCAAGTAATACAGTCAAACTTGAGTTAGACTATGATAACATGGTGTTTACGTCTCGTGACAGGAATAAACCCCTTATTCAGGATAGTTCCCTTCGTGTTTTTCAAACAGATGGAATAGAAATTCCAGCTCGATTTTTAGTACAAGAAACAAGTCGTTATGGCTTTTATCTTGAAGCTTATGATTCTTCTCAAACGGTGACTATCGATCCCCTTATCTTATCGTATAGTACGTTCTTAGGGGGGAATGATCTTGAAATTGCTTATAATTTAGCAATAGATAATGATAATAACACCTATATCTGTGGAAGCACATCTTCGACAAACTTTCCGAGTTTCAATGAGTATGATAATACTCTGAACGGATCTAGTGATGCATTTATTACGAAATTAAACTCAACAGGTACAGGAATAGTTTTCAGTACATATTTAGGCGGTACGAGTTACGAAACTGCAAGAGGACTAGTTGTGGATGAAGAAAGTAATATCTATCTTTCTGGAACTACTAATTCGAATAATTTTCCTACCTATAAAGGATTAAACAATAGTCATAATGGTGGTGAAGATGGATTTATCACAAAACTCAATAGTACAGGGAATGAACTTATTTTCAGCACCTACATTGGGGGTTCCTCAAATGAGAATACGATAATTATTTCCGTAGATAGTTCCTCTAATATCTATATTGGGGGGACAACTTATTCAGCAAATTTTCCCAAGGTAAATGCATTTGATGATGTTATTGCAGGGGGATCTGAGGCATTTGTTGCCAAACTTAATGCTACAGGTTCAGGCTTACTTTTTAGTTCCTATCTGGGAGGGGATGGGCAAGATTATATCAGGGATATGGCTATAGATGATTATAACCATATTTACCTCACGGGTGACACCTACAGTTCTACAAATTTTCCTCTGGTAAATGCAATAAATGACACACTTTCAGGACCTAAAGACTACTTTGTGAGTAAAGTGAACGCAGCTGGTGATGGGCTGATATTTAGCACCTATCTTGGAGGTAATAATTACGATAATCCAACAGCTCTCGCAGTTGATGTCTATAATCAGACCTACATATGTGGAACAACAACTTCAGATGATTATCCAGTAGTGAATGCATATGATAGTATTTTTGACGGTGCTGAAGGTTTTATAACTAAATTAAATGCTACTGGTACAGGATTTGTGTTTAGTACGTTTTTTGGAGGTAGTGCTTCAGACATCCCTGAGGATATCAGTGTAGATGTGTACAATAATACATTTGTAGGAGGGACTACCAGATCATCCAATTTACCTGTTATGAATGCCTATGATGCTAGTAATAATGGAGGGCTTAACAATAAAGATGCATTTATGGCCAAATTCAATAGTACAGGTACGGGTTTATTATTTAGTACCTATTTAGGCGGGTCTGAAGATGAGGAGGCTAGAACAATTACTGTAGATACATATAACAACAGTTACATAAGCGGATTTACCGAATCACCAGATTTTCCTACCTATCGGGCATTCAATAGTACACATAGTGGAGCTTTTGATAGTGATGTTTTTGTCACAAAACTAACTATCGATGAAATAGCCCCTACAATAACATTAGCTTCTCACCAAAATAACTCCATATATCCATCTGGTATCGTACTGAACATTGCTGTAGCCGATGAATATCTAGATACTGTCTGGTACAATTGGGATAATAGTCCAAATCAAACATGGAATTCCCCCTATCAAACGCCATTACCGTCAGGAGAGGGGACACATTGGTTATATGTATATGCGAATGATACAGCAGGACACCTAGTAACTGAAACATATAGCTTCATCACAGATGATATCGATCCAATCATCACTCTGGAAACCCCTATGAATAACACCATTCACAACAGCGGAACTCTAATTGACTTGAGTGTAACAGAGATTCATCTGGATGTTTTGCGATATTATTGGGATATAGGAACATATCAAATATTAGAACCCCCGTATCAGACACCTTTACCCTCTGGAGAAGGAGTTCATACTTTATATCTGCTAGCGATAGATAGTGCGGGAAATGGAAAGACAATGGTTTTTACATTTATCACAGATGATAGTAATCCAATAGTTGAAATATCTCATCCTACAACTACAACATATAGCGTTGATAGTGTTACTTTGACCTATACAGTTTCAGAAGGGACCACTTCAGTATATATTAATGGAGTGGTAAATAGTACAGCGATTACTAGTGGGAGTATTATTGCGAATCTTCCTGAAGGAGAAAACAATATTACAATCGTTGCGGTGGATACAGCAGGGAATACTGGTCATACAACAATTGTCTTTATCATCGATACATTTGTCACAACAACAATTCCAGAAACCACTACAGATGATGAGACTACTACTACATCTAAAGGTGGTTATTTCCCAGGGTTCATAATTATTACTTTTGCTTTAATTAGCATCAAAGGAGTAATTGGAAGAAGAAGAAAAAATAATTAGAGAAGGAAGACAGCAACTTCTCTCATCTCTTTTTTTTAAAGAATGAAGACAGGGAGTGAATAAAAATCGTACAACCATTTGTACATTCAAATAAATATTATAGATAGATCATAAATCAATCTCTCTTGTCTTGATCCAATATTAGGATAATGGTGACTGGAATTGCTTTGTAACTAAGAAATATGCTGAAAATGATTAGTTCCCTTACAATTTATTTAATGAAGAATTTCTCTAGTAAAACAAGTAATAAATTACAAAAATCACAATAAAATACAAAGAAAATCGATTTACTTAAAAAAGGCAGAAGGAGAAGTACAAACAAGGTGGGATGGGGAAAATAGAGAGCCCGGCACAGCAGAAACCATATATAAGTCTTGCGAAAAGGTTTATAAAGGAGGAAAAAGCCTTTGATATTAGTGGTGATTGAGGTCAGGCGCTCACCCTAGGTGGCAATTAATTTTACCTAAACTTTTAGTAAGAAAGAGAACACTCTCGCAGTTATTTGTCGCACGGAAGTGAGAGCGCGCTATCGAAAATAGTAGAAAATCCCAATACGGAGCGCTAACGTCCTGATAAAACAATCACAAGTATAAGAAGGAACCCTCAGGAATGGCACTTATGAAAGAGGCAAAAGCAAAACCACAGAAAAAAGGCCAGGTAGAAGACGAGGAAGAAATCCTCGAATGTAAAAACTGTGGATCAACAGATATTGTGGCCGACGAAAATCGAGGCGAACTAATCTGTGAAAAATGTGGTTACGTACTGGAAACACGACTAATTGACGAAGGACCCGAATGGCGAGCATTCAACAGCGAAGAACGAGATAAACGAAGTCGTGTAGGTTCACCAAGTACATTTTCAGTTCACGATAAAGGATTATCAACAATCATAGGTTATGAAAACCGTGATACATTTGGGAATAAACTAACTGCATCACGACGTGCACAAATCTACCGTTTACGAAAATGGCAGATTAGAACAAGAGTCCATAGCTCGATGGATCGAAATCTAGCATTCGCCATGTCAGAAATGGATCGATTAGCATCACAGCTAGGCATTCCACGAAATGTGAAAGAAACTTCAGCAATCATCTATCGAAAAGCAATAGAAAAACGGTTAGTACGAGGACGCTCAATCGAAGCGATGGTAGCGGCAACAATCTACGCATCAGCACGAGTACGACGAGTCCCACGAACACTGGATGAAATCGCAAAAGAATCACGAATTACGAAAAAAGAGTTAGGTAGATGTTACCGACTGTTACTACGTGAACTGTATCTAAATATCCCATTAGCAAGTCCCATAGATTACCTGGTACGCTTTGGAACAGAATTACGACTCTCAGGAGTGTGTCAACGAAAAGCGGCAGAAATCCTCAAACGCGCAAAAGCAGGAGGATTGACAGCAGGAAAAGACCCGACAGGGCTAGCCGCCGCGGCAATCTATATCAGCGGGATAATCAACGGAGAACGACGAACACAACGAGAGATAAGTGAAGTTGCACATGTTACGGAGGTAACTGTGCGAAATCGCTATAAAGAGCTTGTACGCAAGCTCAGTATCGAGATTACTGTGTAAGCAGTATCTCTTTATTTTTTTTTTCTTTTTTTGACTTTCTGGTTAGGATAGGTCCGATTATTCCTAAAATCAGAACGAAATCAACGAACCCAGGTATACGATTTGTCACAGATGTTGTTGTTGAAGTAGGAGAGGAGTCATCTGGGGTAGTGGTATGAGTTGTGCTTGTTACAGATACTTCACGAATATCCCAACGCCAATTTTCATGACGAATAAGGCTGATAAATTCACCTGGGATGTATTCATCCCACTTATATGGACCAGTTCCAATGATTTGAGAATCAGATGGCAAAAAGGTTGATACATCTAGCACATTATTCCAGATATGCTTAGGAACAATATAAGGAATGCCTGTTACTTCACTCCACTGAAAATAATTAGAACCATTAACCCAGATCTCCACAGTATAGTCATCAGGGATTGTAACTCTATAGATATCTTTAGCTGTCGTTGGGTAATGATTACTTTTGGGCCAGATTTCCTCAATTGAGAATTTGACATCTGCTGAAGTGAACGGTGTCCCATCATGCCAAGTTTCGTTTTCATACAGGTAGAAGGTGTATTTATCCCCGTCAACAACATTGTTAAGTAGATCATTGATCCCATTCTCAATCTCCCATGTATACGCTAATTGAGGAATGGGATCCCATGTGACTGGATCAGTTTGCCAGAGACCTTCGTAAATGTATTCCATGACCATCTTGGTGGTTTTCTCATTTACCATCATGACATTGGGAGTTTCTAAATCCTCTGATATACGGTATTTAATTGAACCACCCATTGTTCCATCCAATTTTCGAATCTGGGTGCCTGAGTAGGGATTATCACCTGTGTATCCTTGTCCAACAAATTCCTCGAAGCCCATGAATTTGTCATTACGCCAGGCATTGACATAGATGTCATTCACATACACAATTTGTGGTTGCTCATACGCGAGCATAATCGAAATATTCCTTACCAGGTTTTTCACTTCCTCCAAAGTATTCGCGGTAACCATTCTATCAAGAACTTCATCAATGGTGCTATTACTAAACTTATAATAGGCTTTATTAGAAGATGTCTCTGTTCTAAATTTCTCATAAAGTGCCTTTGTTGGGTTAATGATTGGAACACTTTCTGTCCAGGCTGTCACACAATGTGTTCCTTGAATCATTTGATCAAGAATCCAGTCGAAACTATGTTCTGTTACTGTCGAATGTATTCCCATTTTTATCAGCCCTTCCGCCATCATTGTTGCTGCTTGAAGAGGAGGAACAAATCCCATGGTTTGGGTTGATGACCACAGCTCAATTGTCATTAGCGGATGGGTATCATCTAAGTCACCTGCTGTCCATGTACCACTTCCATCTTTGTCATATTCTCGCCAGCCATCACCATCAAGATCGATAAAATCAGCTGCTACAAGAGAAGTGTTACCTGAAACAATATCCTGATCATAAAAATGAGTAGTAAGACTATTTTCAACGTTCCATTCGGTAGAAGCTAGGGGAATGTAGGTGTCTAGAGGGACCTCACTACAGTAAGGAGGGATGTTACATGGGTTTTTATCCAGGCCAAAAGCCATTGCACGTCGAAACTCAGTAATGTTAAGTGGGAATCGATGTGTATTCAGTGAGAGTGCTAGATACCTGTTCGCGAGACTAGTTTGGAGTGTAAGAGCTGGGAATAAATCTTCCAAGAATTCACTTCTAATATCTCGATCGTTCACATCTAAGTTACCCGATTGGAGAGCTAACATTGCATCCTCTTCTTCGGTTGAAGTATAGATCAGAAAGAGTATTTCATCCAGATAAGCTCCTTGAGGACGAAACTCAGATGCCCATCTTGCCGTGTTCCCCTCCTCAATGGTGGATACAACCGAATCAGTGCAGAAACTTGTTAGGAGGAGAACTCCGATTATTCTGCCAAGTAGTTTTGAATTATTCAAACTCCTTTCATTCCCTATCTATTTTTTTAGGCAGAACTCGAGGAATAATGATGTATCGATTTGTTAAAAACATAAAAAAAACTCTTTTCAATCTTATTACGTATCACGTCTTCTTAGAAGATCCCCTTTGGATAATAATGTAGTAATCCAAAAATCACCAAAATAAAACTTTCCATGAGGGCAATATAAGACTTAAATGCTGATATCAAGAATGTGATACTATATTAGTTACTATTAAAAATTATTTGGACTGGTAGTAATGATATTTTTTTTTACCATGCAAAGCGAAATCGCTATAAAGAGCTTGTTCGCAAGCTTAGTATTGAGATTACTGTGTAACCAGTATCTCCTTTCTTTTTTTCTTTTTTGGGGAGTTTATCATGAGTTCATTGATTTTCATTCGAATTTTGGGGTAAGAATCTGAATTTATCGCTTAACCTTTCTAATAAGCGCTAAACAAGGAACAACCAGTCCTAGTGAAAGTAAATCTATATACGTTGAGCTTCCTCCTTTTTTTCTCCATTCTATTTCTCCAGCTAGTATATCCTCATTACTATTATAGAGTATGAAGATTGCTTCACCTTCGTTGGTCTCCTCATAAAATGTAGTCAAATTTGCAAACCCTCCTGTTGGAATCCAAAATTTACCATTTAAAAAGGAGTAATGATTATTTTCTAGGGAATAAAACGACTCTTTTTGTTGAAATAATTGAAAATTAGTATTATTTACAGTTATAAGGATCCATGTATTGTTTCCTGTAATACTAATCCAATAAGTTTCATTTTTTTCCAACAAAACTTCATAAAAGACATATTCATCTGGGTTAATTAAGAAAGTGTCATTTATTGACGTCATTGGATTGGCTGTGATTAAAAAAACAGGAAAAATCAAAATTAATAGTACAAGAGCTCTTTTCATACGTAACCTTCCATTACTTATGGCTTTTTGATGATATTAAAGGATTAGGTTTTAAGAAATAATGGCGTGAAATCGCTACAAAGAGCGTGTCCGCAAGCTAAGTATCGAGATTATTGTCTAACCAGTAGCTCCTTTCTTTTTTTTATATTTCGTTTGTTTTTAATCGTTGATTCTTCTTTGCGGTCATTCTCCTTAAATATTTGTTCCTCACTAGACTTTTTTGTCTAAATTTAGGACTTAATTAATGATACAATCCATGGAGGATAAGGAATGAAAAATCAAGATGAAAACCTATCTGAATTTATCTCTGGGGTAGAAGAAAGATATGTCAAAATTAGTTATAAGGAATTTATAAATCCAAAGTTATTGTTTGATGGAATTCCTTCTATAATTGACCATAATTTTGTACAAGAAGTGATTGTACAACGACGGATGAATGAAAATGGCTCATATTCTTGGATAAATCCCATTCCTCTACATAATTCTCAATTTGTTAAAACTTTCATTAAAAATCATTTAATCCAAGATTCCCCTTCTCCTCTGTATCGTGGACCTATCGTATTTTCTATCTTGTTTAAATACACGATTGATGTTAGAAAACCACTGGATGAAATCATACTAAAACTAGAAGATCTAACCGAGAGAGTAAGAGTTCTTCGTGATTGGGTTCATCAGAAAAATGCTATAATTCTGAAGATTGGAAATAATCCTGGAATTTTAGATATTCTAGTGACAAAAAACGTTTTTGAGGACGCATGTGAGAGATTTTCTTGGAATATTAATGAAAATGAGATCGTTACTCTTGCAGAAGATAGCCATTCCTGATGTACTTTAGATTTTAAAAAGAAATATAAAGCTCATAGATGAAATAATATATGAGGATCTAAATGACCTATAAAACGATTAGTTTAAATTCTAAGGCATATAACCTTCTTAAAAAGGCTAAAAAGGAGGGTGAGTCGTATAGTGAGACGGTTATTCGACTCACGACCAAACCAAACATTGAAAAGTACCTCGAAATGTTCGGCAGTCTACAGAGCGAGCTAGATGAAAAAGAACTGACGGAATTTAAGAAGGAAGCTCGTCAGGCATGGAATTAACCCACCCCATAATTGCTGATACAGATTATCTGTCCGACTATCTTGCTGGTACTCCATCCGCAAAACAAGCAACCTTTCACCTTCTTAGAGAAGACATTTATGTTGTTACGACATCAATTAGTGTTTCAGAACTCTATTACGGTCGATATCGTCGAAAATGGCAGGAAAAACGGTACACAAAACTAGATACACTTATCTCGACACTGACTGTTTTTCCGTTCGCTTTAGAGCATTCCAAACTATATGGAGAACTACGAGCATTTTTAGTGGATAAAGGCTTAGATATTGGATTTGCAGATACTGCAATTGCCTCTATCGCTCTTGTTGAAGATCTTCCAGTTTTAACTGCTAATGTTAACCATTTCAACAGAGTTCAGGACCTACAGATAAAACAATATCGATGAAGATGTTTTTTTATGCTGTAGAATTGCTATAAAGAGCTGGTACGCAGACTGAGTATTGAGATTACTGTTTAATCAGTATCTCCTTTCTTTTTTTTCTACTTTCAGGGAGCTCTTTCCTCAAAAACATTTTTCTCGTCTTTTTTCCAAATCTTTTTATAATCCTTTAGAACTGTTAGTCTGTACTTGAGATTGATGAGGAAATGCGTTTCTTACGTGGTCTTGGTGTAGGAGCTCTGGGTTTTGGTTTTTGGATGGTTGCTTCCATTTTTGGAGCTCTCTCTTTTATTGGTGAACAGGATAGCTATCAGGAATATGACCCTTCCTTAGTTAATCCCATTTGGATGTTTATGATCTTTATTGGTTTTATTATCATGGTTGGTGGCCCTATATATTACTGGGTGATTGAACCATTTCGTAATAAACGACATACCCAACAGCAATTCTATGCTGGTGCACGACTTGTTCCCCGGTCTTCCACAGGACAGGTAGCAAGTTTTTGCGGCGAATGTGGTACCCAGAATACCTATCAAGGAAAATTTTGTATAAAGTGTGGAGCCAATTTATCTTTACCCTAGTGTTTTTCTCTATAACTAATTTTGTCAGACAACTCGGATACTAGAATTCAACCATGTTCAAAATTTGTCCCTAGAAATTTAGTTTTTATAAGTTTTAGAAGAGAATTTGGGTAGATCTTATTTTTTACTTTATACCTAATCTAGTTAACACTTTTTGAGCTGCATCACGCTTGGCTTTACGTGTACCGAGGAAACTATCGCTCAATTCCTTGATCTGTTCACCTTGATAGTGGAATGTAACCTGACACTTCCAAAGGGGATTATTGTCCGTTCCCCCGACTCTTATGTTTTCATATACAGGTTTTTCATACCCCTGTGTATCAAACCATTCTTGAAGCATACCAACTACGTTTTCACTTAGTAACGTCTCCTCTTTGGCCCCTATTTCAGGCAAAAGAGTTTTAATTTTCTCATATAACTCCCAAACAACTTCAAAACATACAGTTAAACCGTGAGTTTGATAAGTTGCACCTAAAAGTGCTTCTATCCCCTCTTTTATATCTTTATGGGGGATTGGCTGTGTAGAATCCAAGGGAACCATTAATCGGTTAAGTTCCAGATGTTTTCCTAATGCATATAAAGTGTCTTGATTATGAAAACGATCGATGGCCGGGGAGATAACCCCCGTATCGGTAATTCCTTGGTTTGAGAAGCTAGTCAGAAGAGCTAAATCAATAATCTTATCGCCATACAATGCTAAGAGTTTGAATTCATCACCTCCTCCACAAGATCTCGGCATCATTGCGAAACTGAGGAGTTTTTGATTATTTTCAATTCGGAATAGTTGAGCTATTTTCTCTCTATTCAAGATTTATCCCATGTTAAATGAATTGTCCTCCCTCATTATTTTTTAGTTTTTCCATCCTTTTGAGTAGGATGTATATTCCTAACTACTAGAAACCTCTAATTGTCTAAGCTCGAAAATCTTTTATAAGAGAATTAACCAAATTAAAGGGATCTACATTGATTTAGATAATATCAAGGATCTTCTGGAGATATTTAATTGACTTCGATACGAGAACCAGGAAAAATTAACCCCGATACGACATTAATTGACTTTGGTTATGCAGATGTCGCAGGAGCGGGAGGAGTGTACCTTATTCAATCTGAAAAGTCCTGTTTAATAGATGGAGGATCAAAACCAGGTGGTAAACGCATAATAAAACACTTAAAAGAGATAAATGCTTTTCCTCCTGATTACATTTTACTTACTCACTCTCATTGGGATCATTGTCAAGGAGTACCAATATTACTGGAATATGCCAAAAAAGACCAAAAAACAATTGATGTATTCGCTTCTAGTAACGCGATTCCTCTCCTTGCAGATCAGTCATTCAATTCGATTTTCCACCCAAAAGAGAAGTATCAAAATATTACCGATGTTCAAGCGTTAAACGAAGGAGACAGCCTTGATCTTGGTGGTATTTCTTTAAAGATTTATGATACTCCTGGACATATAACTGACCATATCTCTATCCTTGATGAAAAAAACAAGAATTTATTTGTGGGAGATGCCATTGGTATGAAAGCAGGCGATAATGCCTACTTACCTCCTATTCTTCCTCCATTTTGTAATAAAGATGAGTTCTATTCAACAATTCAAAAACTGAGGCAGCTGAGCTATGAATCTATTAGTTTAGCTCACTTTGGGTATATTACTGGTCCTGAGGCCCATAGTATTTTGGATGAAGCAGAAAGTGTTTTTACTCAAATGTGGCAAATCTTTACGATCGCTGCAGAAAACGAGAAATTGGATGATAAAGGCTATATTTATGATATGGTTGTCAATGAGATAAATCCTACAATACCTGAATTTAAATTAGTCAAACCCACAACGCGTATGATGTTAAGCATTATAAACACAGTTAGGCGAATTATAAGAAAATCTCCTATATCAACCGCTGATATCATGATCAGAGATGTTCTAGATTGGGAGGTACTCGGATTTAAATTAGCTAATAATCTCTTATAGCAGCATATCGAGATTAGGTCAATAAATGCAGGTAGAAAAAGGGAGGGATGGAAGAAAACTCAATCCATCAATTAGATATTCTTTGGTTTTACCTTCAACAATGATTTCAGTTACTCTGATGTTTCTGTATCATTTATTACCACTTGAGTTCCTTTCCAAGGAGACCGACGAATGATCAAATACGCGCCCAAAGGGATCCCTATAAAGAAAAAGGCTGCTTCAAACAGCTGAACAATGCTCATCGTATTACTAAATACTTTCGTATCATTGAGAACTCGAAGGGGTACATCAGTCATTGTTTGCATGTTCCATAAGTCACTGAGGATTTCTACGAGAACTAGAACAAGAGCTGTTGTTACAAGTGCAGTAAATGATGATAAACTCTTCACTCTTGAAGTATAGAGGGAAATAGATATAAATTTGAAAGTCGTTGTCAGAATGAAGTATAAGGGAATTGTCAGTAGTAATAAGGGAACTAGGATAGATACAAAGACTGCAAGTTGAGACTCTATAAATTCCTCCAGTATTGTTACAAGCGAATTTTTAAGCCAATCAAAGAGATTAGGAATAGCAAACTCAGGCCAATCAAAGGAAAAGACGTCTCTCAGTGTTTCCCAGATAGGTTCGAGGTTAATAATGAGTACATT
>JAEOTM010000159.1 GCA_016839815.1 Candidatus Hodarchaeota archaeon | reverse complement strand
TGGGTATCTTCTTCGTAGACCTGGCAGACAGCTTTGAAAACAATATCTATAGACACTGGAGATGTATATGATAATTTTCTTAAGTAAAATTCTCCAATTCTGTTAAATAATGTGGAAATGGTCAGTCCTCTCGTCAGTTAGTCTACAGGAGTCGTAAACAGTGTGTATGAGTAGTTCGGGTCTTAAGTCTGGTTATTCTTATTTACGCTTTCCACACTCAAGCTTTTCATTAATAACAACTAGATCCTTGTTTGGCCCCACATTTGTTACAAATTTCAAAAAATATATAAAATGTGGGGAAACGAATTCCAGTACATGTCCGTACATGGTCATGTATGTACTTAAGTTTAATTGTGGCTTTTGGTGGTAAAATCTTTTTTTCTCTATAGTCATTATCAAAGCCTTCTTAAAAATCGTTTTCTTTTGAGAACGAGTGTTTCACATTTTAAAGAATTGAATATTTTGAAGGTTATCTAGCGCCCGAATTTCTTCTCATTTGTTGTCAGTTAAATCTCATTTTGGAAGGTAAGGGGTTTGATAATCCCATTCCTCGTGTATAATGATGAAAAAATCCGACAATAAGGAGGATTTCTTTAGTTCACCTTATTAAGGCTTGTTCATCTATTACACGGAACAATCAATACCATAGGGGTGTGATAAAGCTGAAGTATGGTTTTCTTGGAGGATGTGCCATGGGGAAACGAATTCCTCTCGGTACCGAAACTACACAAATTGTCTTCTTCAATTATTCTCTGTGTTGTCTTCCCTCGGTTGATAAAATGATTGAAGGATTAGATGAAGTCAAACGAGTGTTAATACCACAAGGAATATTAGTGAATTTTTATCCCTATCTCTCTCAATCCTTTTTATTTAGCGAGACTGTTCCTATAGATCAGTTAAAACCTCATCCAGTACTTGATGGGACAGAATTGGGAGAGGGCTTTGCATTCAAGAATGCAGTAGCCTTACGAGGATTTAAGCCGCTTATTGAAGAGTTTATCACCTTAAAATCTCATTATCCTACAATCCGAGAGACAATGGAAAAAATATTATCTGGACGAAGCGAAAACTATCTACGGTTTGACCATGTCCTGAATTATCCAATTTCAAAGTTAATTGGGTCATTTATTTTCAACCACGAGAAACCTGAATGGTTTCCTTTTGGAAGTAACGAGTTTTTTACACTCATCTGTCAAATCTTTGTGAAAAATTGTCAATGGACTAAGAACTAAAGCAAAAGAATAGATAGCATTCCTTCGATCATAACTGGGAATACCATAATTTCTGTAGACATAGTTCATTCTCTATACCTACGAACTTTATTTAATCTTTCTTCTGATAATTATAACCAGAATTACTGCAATTAAATCAATTTCCAAGTTTTTGATGGATTTAAATTAGTCCAAGATTTCGTTTTATAATCAAAAGCCCATATTGACTGTAGCCCATATCCACTATAGCGTCCTAAAGTTTATTATTTCTTTTTTGAGTTAACAATTACATACATTTTGTTTCTTTTCCCTCTCCTCAGTTGGTACCCCTCATATTTCTTTTTCCTATGTTTTCTCCCTTAGATTTCCCTTTTTTGGTTGATACTCGGGGGAGATATTCGGTATATAGCGGTTCACATTCCTCTTGACCGAGACGAAATAATAAGGAATCTTTAAAATTTCTCTTCAGTTATGATCCTTCATTGAAATGTCCTTCGAAATCAGTCATTCCCTCCTTAAACAGGTTGCACGCCTATATAATATAGATTCTCGGGGATTAAAATTTGAAGGGGGCTTTGATCATCTTTTTTATGGATATTCAATAAAGGGGAAAGAGTTTTTAATTCGAATAAAAACAGATATGAATCTTGATAAGAAATCATTTATTCAAATAAAAGCAGAGGTTGATTGGATAAATTATCTTGCTCAAAATGACATTCCTGTCTCAAAACCTCAGCTCTCATGTAATAATAAGTATGTAGAAGAGATAAGGATTGATAACAAATCCTATATAGTCATATCTTTCAGCAAAGCACTAGGAAATTACATTAATTTTCGAGATCCAGATGAATGGAATGATACTCTATGGGAAAAAATGGGAGAAATATTGGGCAAAATGCATAGTTTATCAGCAGATTTTGTACCTCATATGAATTATAAAAGAATAGAATTTGAAGAAGACATTTTTCTAAAATATGACATCATTTTAGACCACGAAAAAGACAAAGACATTATCGAACTATATTCCTCTCTGATAAATTGGATCTCAACCCTATCTAAACCTAAAAACGCCTATGGAATAGTTCATGGAGATTTGAACTGGGGAAACTACTATATTTATAATAAAACCAGGTTTACATTATTTGATTTTGATTCATGTTGTTACAATTGGTTTATTTATGATATGGTAATATTAATTTGGAGTTTAATCTGGGAAAAACCTGTCAAATCCGCAATTAAGGTTTTACAGGAGTTTATTCCTTCATTTTACAGGGGTTATTCAAAATATTTTACCTTGGACGATAAATGGATTATTTTAATGCCTGATTTTCTCTATTTTCATGATTTTTTTCTTTATACTGCAATTTCTGAAACAATTAATGCTGGAAACACAACCGAAGATTATCCAAGTATGTTGGAGATTATAAGGAAAAGGTGTCTGTCAGGTGAATCAAAGGCCTATTTTACTCACGAAGAATGGATAAAGCTCTTTACTACATCATAACTTGGAAATTTACCTCTAGATGGTTTACTCTCCCCCCTTCAAAGAGATAAAACATCCAAAAGGTCTTTAGGAAAATCTATTAATCAGAAATTAAAACAAAACATTCTGGTGAAAGGGAAATTGGGCAAGTACTATTGTCAATTATACGAGACAAGCCATCATGACCAAATAAAACGAATTCAATGTTCAACATATAGCAGGCTATTTTATCAAACATCAATCCAAGCGCCCTTATTTTTGGCTTCTCCTTTGGCTATATCGTCGTCTACCCAGAAAGAGTCCTAAAATGATCAAAGCTTCATAAAATAAGCCTCCAGGACCTGTTTCCGTTGTCGTAGTAGTGGTAGTAGTCGTAGTTGTACTTAACATTGAATTTTCTCCATCCGTGGTTGTCGCTTTGGTAGTAGTTGTCGATGTTGTCGATTCTGTGGTGTTATCAATTTCAGTTGTCAGTTCTTCGCCCGTGAGATCAATCTGAATAATGAAATTTTCTGTGCTAGGAGTATAAGGGTGTATGCCGCTAGCCTGGACCTCGAGAATAAATTCAAGCGGAGTAAACGCCATTGACACTTTAAAATGTCCAGTTGCATTTGTCAACCCTGTCCAGACCTGTGTCTGATTGGAGACCTCCATCTGGGCATTAGGAATTGCATTCCCCTGGGGATTCCTAACATTAAAAGTGATCTCAATTGTACGGTAATCAACAGAAATCTGTTGTATTCTAATGATCAACCGTCCAGTTATTGCTGCTCCTAGAATCAGATAAGTTTTCCCAGCATTGCTACTTCCTTCATCATTCCCATCTGCACTTGTTAAAAAATCATCATACTCATCATTGTTCACATCTCCAGCGCTAGCTACAGAAGTACCTAAAGAATCATACTCCTCTTCACCAAAGAAAAAAGCATCTGAGGCGATTAAATTTACATCTTTCATCCACTGGCCTGTAGGTTTTCCTAAATTAAGGTAAGTTGCACCGAGTTCATTATCAAAAAAGAACACACCATTCAATATATCATCATACCCGTCTTTGTTAATATCCCCCGCTCCTGCAAGAGAGTAACCGCTCCGAGTACCGATTTCTGACCCAATAAACGAAGCATTCGCGTAACTAAGATCGAGGGGGAAACTGCCATTCCAGTGAGTGACATCTGCTCGGCCAAAAATCAGATAGGTCTGCCCTGCATTACTACCTCCCTCATCATTATCATAAGCACCGATCAAAATATCATCAAACCCGTCTTTATTGACATCTCCTGCACCATCAACTCCATAATCACCAGCTCTATCCCCTGCTTCCTCACCAATAAATGAGGCATTCGCAGAATTGAGATCCAGGGGGGAACTCCCATTCCATTGAGTGACATCTACACGCCCAAGAATCAGATAAGCCTTCCCTGCATAGCTTCCTCCTTCATCATTCCCAGCTGCACCGATCAAAATGTCAGCAAACCCGTCATTATTAACATCTCCAACTCCCGCAAGTCCAATGCCAGCTCCATCATCAGCTTCCTCGCCAATAAATGAGGCATTCGCATAACTGAGATCTAGGGGAGAACTCCCATTCCATTGAGTGACATCTGCACGTCCAAGAATCAGATAAGCCTTCCCTGCATTGCTTCCTCCTTCATCATTCCCATCTGCGCCGATCAAAATGTCAGCAAATCCATCATTATTAACATCTCCAATTCTATCTAGAGTCCAACCAACTCCATCCCCTGCTTCCTCGCCAATAAACGAGGCATTCGCATAGCTGAGATCTAGGGGAGAGCTGTCACCCCAGCTGTTCACATCTGCACGCCCAAGAATCAAGTACACTTTCCCCGCACTGCTTCCTCCTTCATCATTACCACTTGCGCCAATCAAAATGTCAGCATATCCATCATTATTGACATCCCCGACTCCAGCTAGGGCATAACCAGCATTATCCCCTGCTTCCTCACCAATAAACGAGGCATTCGCATAGTTGAGATCCAGGGGGGAACTCCCATTCCATTGAGTGACATCTGCACGTCCAAGAATCAAGTACACTTTCCCCGCATTGCTTCCTCCTTCATCATTACTATCTGCGCCGATTAAAATGTCAGCATATCCATCATTATTGACATCTCCAGCTCCAGCTACCTTTTCACCTGCTCTATCGCTTGCAGCTTCTCCAATGAATGAAGCATCTGGCGTAAATTGCTTAAACTGGATAGTTAATACTAAATGTTTAGGTGAAATGACTAAAACGGTTAATCCTAAAATAAACAAGAGTATGTGACTTTTTTTAGTAAAATTCATAGATCTCTTTCCTCTCATCTTCAAAATTTCAAAGATCGATATTTATAGTCTTTAATTACTTTTAAGATTTTCTTCTATACCAAGAAAGAATTTGTAGTCGATTCTCTTACTATTTCTTAAGAATCATGAAATATATTACATATTTTTTTGTTAATTCTTCTCCATCGCGTTAGTTTTTCTAATCGTCACTTTTCCTCTAGAATGTCATCATAGTTCCGATATCCCTGAGCCCTTATAGGATGACACTCTAACTAAAACAGCCTTTGATAAGAATGTAGAAGCATACACATACGGGTGTATGAATAAAGCGGAATAAGATAGAGTAGAAAATGCAAAGGAAACAAACAGGAACGACGAAAAATGTTCGAGTTATTCAAAGGTGTGCGATTTGTCGAGGAATAGTGGAGGAGGAAAATCACCTTTTTGTTTGCCCGTTTTGTACTTCAACCTATCACATCTTTCATCTTGCTCAGTGGTTAGTAAAGAAAGGATATTGTCCAGTCTGTCAAGAAGAACTCAAAAATTATGAATTAGGAATCACCTATTCAAAACTCACCCTTCCAATATCTCAAAATCCACAAAAACATCTCCTTATCCAGAATTTTCCTGTAATGAGAAGATCTAGCTCTAATTCGACAAAGAGGATTAGACAAGGGCAACCTACTAGTGATTTTCAAAGGATAAAAACAGATCATTCTGAAATAATCGAAAAATTGATTGGGGTTGTGATCTTTTTCTTGGCTTTTTTATTTTTTTATGGTTTTTCTAGTTTGTTACGAATATAACAGTGGCCCTTGTTGGAACAGTGAAATAAATTCAAAATTGGAGTCAATAAACTAACAACTAGTGTAAATAAATTCGATATAAAAAGCTAAAAAATTGATGAAGTAGGAGATATCCAGTGGGAAACCAATTTCAATGAATCCTATACTAGTCATACTAGCGAAGATAGTCAATCCACCTCTTCTGAAAAATCACCATATTTCTCAAAGGTTTTAATCCTAAGTCTAATAGCAGTGTGTATTGTTAGAAAGAAAAAAAGCACAAAATAATCCTTGTAATCGTTAATTATTTCCCTCAATCTGACATGGATCAACGCTCTTAAAGAACTATTAGAGTTAGGGAGAGTAAGAAGTAGTTCAATAAAAAGGAAACAATGAGAGCTGATTTCTTTTCAACAAGAAAGATGTTTCTGATAACTAGATATATCCATATTATCCAAAAAAGTTGTGTTACTAATTGAAATGCTGCTAGTAGTGGTGTCTGTATATCAGTGACTAAAGGTACCATTTTCCCTATCCTAAGTATACCAGTTACAATAGAAATCGGTAAATAGAGTGAGGTTGTCAATATCATAAACTCTAAAGAGAATGGTTCTGATTTTTCAAACAATCTTGGTATTAACCAGATTAAAAGTGATATAGCAAATAGGGAGAATAGTAAAGATATTGATGATCCGAACGGTTCACTGGTCTGAAACATAAAACATCCTAGAATTCCTAATCTTAGTTCAACTAGGTTTAAGACAAGAAAAACGATTGCTATTACATTAATTGGTAGTAATATATTTGAATTAAGGTAGATTCTATCAAATACCTGATTTATTATCTTTTCGAAGATAGTTAGTTTTTTGATCACTATAGGATTGACTGTTTCAGCGTGAATTTCTGTAGTGGATGATTCAATAGGTAAATCCCTCTCTTCTAATAATTCTATAACTAATTTTTCACCTAAAGGTGTTAGAAGGTACTTTCTATCCTCGTTCTGTATAATCAGATTTGCATTGATTAGAATCTTTAGGTGATGGTAAAGTGTTCCCGTTTTGAATTGCAGGCTTTCTTTGAAATGCTTAATTGATCCTTCTCTCTCCAAATAGATTTCTTTAATGATCGTTCTCCTGTGCGGATGAGTAAGTACTGAATAGAGAGATGAGGGAACGATCATTGTAGTTCAATAGCATTTAGCTTTACTTTCGCCGTTCAAAACCTGTAATCAACAATATTGCCATAATGCTAGCAATAAAGGTAACAATTAACAGAGCAGATCCATCCAATGGTTTCAATCCTAGTATAAATGTTTTTTCTGAAGATGAAGTTGTTGTATCAGATGGTATAGTTGTTGTGGGATCTGGTGTTAAATCCAAATTAATTGCCTTCACTGAGAGAAGTGGACCATCAGCATATCTGTGAGCATTTTCCCATAATATTGTGTTTAATCCTAGTTCAAATTCGAAATTTAGGTATGTTATTAAGATTTTATTATCTAGGATTAAATCTCCTGTTAGTGGGGAGTTTAAGGTGATATTTACCGAGATTGTAGCTCCAAGAGTGGAGTTTACTTGGGATGTATCAGAAAATGCCACAACTACATTAGTTAGGTTTGTTGCTTCCTCATCTAGTAAATAGGCCGTAGTATTGACCTCAACATCTATCATTCCTGTGGTGTTTGGCTTAAGAAGGAAATTTATTGAAATAGTATCTTTGAAGCCATCGTTATCTTTATCATAATCTGTCCAGGTACTTTCTTGGGCTCCTTCAGTAATATCAGACTTCCATCCTTGCCAATCAATCACTTCAGTCAGTTTAAGAGTATTATTCATAAAAATCCTAATTGTTATTTGAAATTGACCATCATATTCGGGTCTAAAGTCGTAAACATATCCTTCACCGTTTCCAGCCGTATTAAACGACTCATGATGGTGAGTAATAAAATCAGCTGAGGTGTATCCTTGTTCTTCATTATCCCATACTTTTATATCAATAAATGCGTCTACAATAACATAAACGTCATCATAATACCTTGTCATTAAAGTCATGTCTATTCTGTCTTTGTTTCCGTCTTCATTGTCGTCGTAATCTATCCAACTTACTGTAAAACCTATCGAATCATCTGCATTAGGAATTGAGCATCCTACTACTGTCGATATTGACAAAATTATAATTGCTGAAAATACAATAACGTTTTTCTTCCTCATCTTCAAACACTTTTCTGTTCTTATTAAGCGATATACATTCAATCCATTTTTTTTAGCATCTAATTCAAATATTAAATCACAGAGCTCTGGGCTTTCATCTACTCTAGTAAATTAATTCAATATCTTGAGATAATAGAGAATTAAACCTGTATATAACTTTTAGGTTCTATTTTACTAGAACTTAGATATAGATCAACTAAAATATGCAAAAATTTTCCTGACATTGGCCTGTTCTCATTGAGGGATCAATTCTAAAGCTTCTAAGGGAATAAACCTTTTTATACTTGGAAATGAGGACAGACAGGATTAGAGACATTGTCGGGGAGACAGTGTAACCAATGTTCCCATATAAATCAAATATCTCAAAGTAAGGTGTAAACCATGGATAGAATGATTAAGCGATCAGTTGGATGGATTCTCGTTTTCTTGCTCATTCCAATGATTTTTTTAGGTATAGGAGCAGGTAGTCCTGAAAAAGTTGGAGGAAAAGTACCAAATACTACCGAAGGGGTGTGGAGTACCCCATTCGGAGGAATAAAATATGATTATGGTTCTGCAGTGATCCAGACCATGGAAAGAGCGTTAATGAAATCGAAACTCACTTCTTCATATACTGTACACGACAATATCACAATTATAAGCGATGATGATTTTCACGCTCAAGCAGAAGGATGCTGGGACGTTCAGGGATTACACAGCGGCAATGTTACCCATCCATATATCATTGAAGGATTAAATATTACCGATCCTCTTAATCATCAGATACAAATCCAGAATACCACTGTATTTTTTCAAATTAGAAACTGTTTCTTGAAGGGAGAAAAAAACGTCGATAGTTTACAACAAGGAATTAGCCTAATTAATGTCACAAACGCTAATATCTCATCTAATGTTATTTCCTACAATTTGGACGGTATTTCTTTGAGTTATTCTGTAGAAAATGTCATCTCAAACAATATTATCTCCAATAATTCTCATGTGGGTGTTAGAATGACACCTGATTCAAACTTTAATGTTATCATCAATAATACAGTTGTCAATAATAGGTGGTATGGAATTTATCTGTATTCTCATAACAATACACTGTCAAGGAATTATATTTACATGAATGGTGCTGGTATTGAGGTGCCTAGTGGTCTGGATAATGTAATAACAGAAAACATGTTTTGTGAGAATTCAGGTTATGGAATAGCTTTTTCTTTATCAGGGAGGTTTAATACAGTTACAAGAAATGATTTCGTCCGAAATAATGAGAGGTACGGGCCGCAAGCCTATGACAATGGAATTTACTCTGTTCCAAATCCCATCGTTTGTAATTTAATTGAATATAATTTCTGGGATGAGTGGACATCTCCAGATGATATAGCACCGAGTGGTATTGTAGATCAAGCATACATCATTATTGGATCAGTTGCAAATACTGATCCTTACCCAGTGACCATCCCGTATAACTCTGACCTTCATACTCTTTCCCAACCATTAATAGTTCCTCTTGGTGATGAGAACCTTTCAGGAACAATAACCATCAGTTGGATTGCTTATGATTCTTTCAGGAGTCATACAGTGGAGTATTCAATTTTTTATTCTGGGGATAGCGGCACATCCTGGATTCTGATTGATTCGGGGGTAACAGACACAAATTATCAATGGGACACAACAACGCTAACAAATGGGGAATACTTAGTCAAAGTTGTTGCTTCCTGTTCTGGAGGACTAATTACAGAGAGTGTGATAGGCGAAAAGTTTACCATCAACAACGATGTCAAAGAAACTTCAACAGTTACCACAACGTCAATCACCAGTACGGATAAATCAACTCCAGGATTTACATTTCTATGTCTAGTAACGCTAATTACCTTTTCTCTTATTCCCAGTAAAGTAAAACAAAAAAAGTAGATCACTTCCATAATATAGAGTTTCTTTTTACTAAAACAAAATAATTGGTATATCCTAAGCATTTAAGATCTATAATACATTTTTTGACGAAGACATTCAAGGAAAACATAGATAATAAGAGGTACAAAAAAAATTGAGGCAAAAAGTGCAAGAAGAGTATTCTCACTAACCAGAAAGATCCAGAATACCACTAAAGCACTAATTAATCGTAATTTTCTTTCTGGTGTATGATCCTCTGCATTAATTCTCTGGAACTCGTTGTTGTACTTCCCTCGTGTAATTACAGCAGTCGATCTGGGGTTATATTTCCGATATGCATGAGAATTACGAATTGGGGAGACCCGAGATATTTGAGGAGAGCGTTCTTGGCTTGCATGGAATTCGAGATCCAAAATGAAATCTTTGAATCCTCTTCGACACATCGGACAATGGTTGTTTATTGATAACCACTCTGCAAGATGATGACCATGATAAGCTGAAGTACAGAAAGGGCAAATAATTAGATTACTCTCTTCGTACACTTTTCCTCGACAAATGGCACATATTTTGACTGAATCTTCAGGATTTGTACTCCCAATCCACTTGATGTTATCATAACTCCCCAATTGTTCTTTCAGTATCATTTGGCTATCTTGAATTTGAGGGGTCCTCCTTTTATCAAAACTATAGATTTATGAGGCATCTGTGTTAAAAGGAGTTTCCTTATTTATGAGGCCAACGATTGCAGAACTTTATCCGCTATCTCCTAACTATCTACTTCTCCCGAGTAAATTGCTTTCTCTCATACTGTTTTGGTATAAATCAGAAATGGAAACTAAATTCTTTTTAACTTAGTCTTAGAACGTTTTTGTATTTTCCGTAGATCATTTTTCTCGAAAATTCTAAGTCTTTAGAGGACTGCTAAAGCTTCTACAGGAATAAACCTTTTTATACTTGGAAAGGAGGACACAAGAGATGAGAGATACAGGAGTGGAGACAATGGAAACTGTACTCCCTCCAAAATTGATTTGTGTAAAGTTAGGTGTAAACCATGGCTAGAGGAATTAAAGGATTCTTTGGATGGATTATTGTTTTCTTGCTCATTTCAATGATTTTGTATGGTATTGGTGCAGTTATTACTGAAAAAGTTGGAGGAGAAATACGCAATACCGTCGAAATCGTGAATGAAGAGGCGTGGAGTACCACGTTCGGAGGAGAAAGTTATGAATTTGGTTCTGCAATAATCCAGACCACAGATGGTGGATATGCTCTAGCTGGGAGTACCTCTTCGTATGGAACTGGGACACAGGATATGTGGGTTATCAAAACTGATATCAATGGACATGTCGAATGGAATCAGTCGTATGGGGGAGATAGGGTGGATTATTGTACCGACATCGTTCAAACAAAGGATGGTGGATTTCTATTCGGGGGATACACCGAGTCTACTTCAAATTGTTCGTGTAATACTGGAATATGGTTGATTAAAACCGACATGAATGGATCACTCGAATGGAATCAATTCTATTATGATTTTGACTGGTATTTTTTCCCGCCCATCTTCGGTTTTTCAATTGTTCAAACCTCAACTGGAGAAATTGTCCTATATAGCTCTGCTATTCTGCCTGTTGATGGGGGGCCTGGTTTTTCCGCAGGAATATTGTTGATTAAAGCAGATATAAATGGTTCTGTCATCTGGTATCAAATATATGAAGAAGAAGGACATAATATAGGCGCCTGTGATCTTCTTCAAACTCTAGACGAGGGTTTCGTGTTGGCAGGATGGATTAATTTCAATAAAGAGGATCTACCAGATATGTACCTTATGAAAACGGATGCAAATGGCACGTTACAATGGAATCAAACGTATGGAGGGAGAGAAAGTGAAGGTGCTGAAGATTGCATTCAAACAATTGATGGTGGATTTGCCCTGGCTGGAACAACGAATTCTTCTGGGGATTATGATATGTGGCTCGTGAAAACAGATGAAAATGGTGTCTTTCAGTGGAGTCAGACCTATGGAAGTCCGAGGGATGATGATGCGCGGGCTCTTTTGCAAACTGTCGGTGGTGAATTTATCCTAGGCGGAAGATCATATACTAATAACAATTATGATATATATTTGGTAAAAACCGACCCAACTGGGTATCATCTAGGGAGTAAACTGTATGGTGGCTCTAAAGATGAAAGTTTAGGGGGATTTCTTCAGATCTCTAACAATACATTTTTATTAATAGGTTCGACATTTTCATATGGTGCGGGTCAGTCTGACATATGGTTGATAAATACAGGGCCTATCACCTTTTCTAGGGGTTCTGTAGGATTGAATATACTTCCACTTCTTGCTGCACTACCAGTCTTAATATGCGCTCGGAGGAAAAAAGGAGTTATCAAGAGATAAACTATCGCATTTATCGCTATTTATCCCATAATCATCCACAAAAAGAAAAGATAATCGAAGAAGTCTTTTTAACTTTCGATTGATCATCTGGTCCAGTTTGGGCTTTCGACGAGCTTTTGAAATTCGGGTAAGTCACGAATAGAATCAAAACTTGATGCCTGTTTTGCTAACTGTCTATAATCGGGTATGTGACGAAGAGACTTGAAGTTAACCCCTCGGTGTGTAGAGCGTTGAAAATTCAGAATTAACGATGTCTGCTTCTCGATTGCGAGGGTTAAACATCGGAGACTATTCAAAGAATCATCTAACAGCGCGTAGCTACAAGCCATGGTAAAATAAGCTTTTGCAGCCGTCATAACTGAGGGATTGCCATCCAGAATTTGCTGAGATTTTTTAATCGCTCCCTCATGTCTCCCCACTCGTGGTAGAATACTTCCCCAGTCAATAGCAGTGTTGCTATAAGAAGGATCCAGAGCAATAACTTTCTGATATTGTTCATTTGCTTCTTGTGGTTTGTCCAAGTTATCTAATGCAATCCCCCAGTTAACATAGGTGAGGGCATGAGAAGGATCTAGGTCAGTCGCTAGTTGAAATTTTTCAATTGCTTCTTTTGATCTGTTCAATTTAGTTAAGGCAACTCCCCAGCCAGAATAGGCGAGAGCTTGAGAAGGATCTAGGTCAGTCGCTAGTTGAAATTTCTCAATTGCCGCTTCTGAATTACCCATTCTAACTAAGGATAGGCCCCAACTCACATAAGCCCTAGGATGTAAAGCATCACAGTTAATTGCTTGTTCATATTTCCCTATTGCGTCTTTTGGTCGTCCTAATTTTTCTAACATTTCACCCCAGATTAAATATAAGTCAGCATTAGAAGCATCCAGATCAATCAGTTTTTGAAATTCTTCAACAACTTCGGCTAATCTCCCCAATCTAATTAAGGTTGTTCCCCAATTGATATTAGCGGAGGTATAGGAAGCATCCATGGCAGTCACCTTGTGAAATTTTTCAAGTGCTTCCTCTAATCTTTCCAATTCAAATAATGTAATTCCCCAGTTGGTATAAGCGGTGACATTTGAAGCATCCAGATCAATTACATGTTGATATTTTTCCATCGCTTCCTCGAATCTCCCCAAATCATCTAAAGCATTTCCCCACTTGATGTAAGCGTCGATATCAGAAGCATCCAAGTCAATAGCTCGTCTACACTTCTCAATCTCTTCTTCTAATTTACGTTTCATTTTACGTTGACTCTCATTACCTCTCTTTGTCGGATAAACCTAATCATGAACTTCTACTGTAATTCATTGACCAAAGTCAATATAGTTTCTTCACTCAGATGAATTCGTTTGGGGATTAAAGTAAAGAGAGTTGTATAAAATAAGTAAAACATAGCTCCTCCTAGAAGTACAAAGAGAAACGCTAGAAATCTTGAGATAGCAGAATTAGTAGATAATATTGAAAGAAAGTATATTGCAATCTCAATCATGAAGATAATCCAAAATGATTGCCCTCGCATCCATATATCCTTTTCAAGCCTTTCAATTGTCATTTTATACTCATTTAACTTTGATTTTTTCATATCTGCTTTTTTTAGTAGGTTCAATTTAAATTCATCCTATTTCATTCTCTGATTACTTTTTGTTATTCGATGAAATTAAGAATGCATGGTGGTTTCTTGTTCAATATGACCCAAAAAAACACGCGGATTCAGAGATGGAAGATATTGAGGAGTATCTCAGAGATTTAATTCAACCATGTTCAGTTATGTTGTGTGTCATTGGAGATGAAGGAATCACCAGTCAATACTATCAACAAGAAACTGTATTGGGCCAAAGAATACAAAAAGACTTAGCATGTTTAACTTTGAGCGAAAAGTATCCCGTCTCTAGTACACGAGGTATTCCCCCTGCTTGGAGAAGTGTTGGAATTGTCAAACAGGCTAGAAATCAATTGCATCGAATTTTAGGAGTGCGTGATCCTCCAAGAACAACGAGAACGACTGATGGACAACGAATTTCTTACCCAGATCATTTATTTTGTCCTCATTGTCGTGAATCACTTACTTTGGACTATTCTCGAGATACAGCTTGGACCAAGGACATCTTAGCTTTGAGAATTGATGTTCCTATAAGCCGTAGATCTGCTTCTGACAGGAATATTGGCAAGCAAGAAATCGGGTACACGGGTTATGATTTCCTACTCTGTCAGAAGTGTAATACGATTTTGGGTGTAACATTAGGAGGATTTACAGGGCGTTATTGAGGAAGTCTTATTGCAGAGATACTAGGATCATTTAAAAAAAGAGATAGACTTAGCTACCTCTTTTCTTAATAAAGGGGATGGTGAAAATGGCAAAAAGGGCAAACCAGAATGTATATCCGGGTGTCAAGCCTGGTTTTGGAGTGGTTTCCTCATCTGTGGTTGTCGTAGTTGTAGTAGTATCTTCAGGAGAATGTGTGGTCGTCGTTGTCGTAGAAAATTCTAAAAACTCTGTGTAAGAATATGTTCTCGTTGTATAAAGGTTCCATTCTTCATAAATAGTGTTTTCATTCGAATCTAATACTCTAACTGATATCTCAAATGATGTTTCCCATGAAGATACGTCCATTGTTCTAGGATCAAATCCAAAATCTATTCGTGTTGTTCCTGCAGGGAAATAACCGTGAAGAGACTGGCCAAAACCATAACTTAATGATGTGGTGTCCGCAAATACTTCAACGGTATAATCCTCTACCGATTGACTAAAGGTTATATCAAAGGCTACAATTATCGCATCGAACGTACTCGTATTAAAACTAGAATATCCAAAATCCTCGAAGTTTCCTACAGAAACAGTTGCGTGTTCAAATTCAGTATAGTAATAAAATGCGGTATCATAGGGGTCACTGACCTCAGCCATAAGGTCGAATTCACTATTTCGTGCTGAAACTGCATTCAAGTGGTAGGAACAGTTCAGTCGTTCTTGGGCGACATTGGAAAAAATAAAAGATATAGTATGGATGCCTGGTTCGAAATATTCTTGAAGATTCGTGTAATAAAAATAGCTAATCGGGACGCTATTTGTCTTAATATCACCATAGAAAAGGAAATTATCGGCCTCAAAGACTTCTACTTCTGCATCAATGACCAAAACATCGAATAGACTATTATTATTGAGATCGAGTCCATAATCCCAAAAATTCTGAGTAAAAACTATAGAAGGACGATCAAATTCCGTGAAGTAATAGATTCTGGTCGTATATACATCCCAAGCGTAATAAATTTCTTCATGCATGCCCATATCCTCCACTGAGATTGACAAATGTTCCACTACGAACGAGGTATTAAGTTCTTTTTGATAATGATCATTCATGCTAAAATAAAAGGATACATTATGAATTCCAACCTCTAAGTAAGTGGTGTTGTATGTCCACTTTCCTACAGGCTCACCTAGTGAAATATCAAACATAAAGGTGTCATTAATAGTAACGTTGACTTCTACTGATATTTTCAATTGATCAAAGAATGAATCGTTATCCGTATTTACACCTGTATCGAAAAAGCGATCTGTCAATAAAAGGCCAGGTGAATTGAAGTCAGTATATAGATAATTCCTTGTCTTATAATTCGGATTCAAACGGTGCATAGTTTCGTAGTCTGAGTTTATTAGATATAATTGAATGACTTCTATAGATCCATTTAATTTCTGTGCGTAAATTCTTGTGTCAGAGATGAAAAAGGAGACATTATACAATCCAGATGAGTAATTGATCTCTTTATCGATATAAAAAGTTTTATCCACAATTTGGTAATTCATTTCCACTCTATAGTTACCTGGTTCGGAAATATTCAATTCTACAAGAATTTCTACTCCCTCAAATTTGGAATCCCCTTCTGTATCTAGAGGGGAATCAAAAATTGCCCCTGTAAAGAATGCGGATGCAGGATCAAACTGCTGGTAATTATACGCCTGTGTAAATCCGTAATCATATATAAAATGTTGAAATTTCGATTCATAATCAATGGTTAACTTCATCATATACACAAAACCAAGAGAATAGGGGCCACTCATTCTGTCAATATACAAAGACTGAGTAGGAATTATTGCGATAATCGTTTGATTATCTCCACTGGGTAAATCTGCCATTCCCATTCCTACGTGTTGTACTTCCGACTCATTGAAGGGGTCGTGGCCATTTAGCATTACTCCAACAGCATACATCCCTGCTTCACTGATATCGACATAAAAATCGACGTGGATCTCATTATAAAGAGAATCGTTATCAGTATCCACACCATAATCGTCAAATCCTAAGATAATCCCTGTTGGATGCTCAAATTGAACATAATTATAATTATTCGTTTGATACATTAAACGAGTGCTCTCCGCATAAGGAGAACTTTCAGGTCCAGTAATCATAATATATAAGAGGTATACTCCGCTGTATCCAGAAGCATAGATAGTATCACCAGGAAAAGAAAGTGTGATTTCCTGTTCTGTCGGAGACTCCACAGTTTCATTCACAGTGTACCCAATCCAATTCCCAGCTGGATCCTTTAGGATTCCATAGATTTGAAGCCAGTCTGGGGCGGTTATTCCCAATTTAATGTTTAAATAGTCTATTAAGATATCTGAATCACTGTCAACAGTATATTCAATCCATGAATCATTAGACGATAATAAATCAAAATAACTATCAGTTTGAATTGATAAACTAGCGTTCTGCTCTATTGTTGAATTTTTTAGTGTATTTGAAGTTTCTAATAATATTACATTAGAAACTAGAATAACAGCAGCTAGTAAGAATAATTTAAAATACTTCATTTCTTAACCCACCAAAGCAATAAGCTGTTTGAAGGTCTAACTCTCCTCTTAATAAGAGTCATTATATCCGAAGGTTTCAAAAGTGAAGATTTCTGCATGAATTCAATCAAATTATATTCTTTAGTTATTTAGGAAGTCATAACCTTCTAAATATTAATTAAATTGATTTTTATGGAATATTTGCAGAAAAAATCCGGAAAGAGATATTTTAATTTTAATGTTGGTAATATTAATTGATTAGACTTACTTATCATATTAATTACTTAGATTTCTTGCTGATAATCAAAGAATGTATATGTTTAAGGGCTCTTCTCGAATAATTAGGCTCTATTGCCAAGAGATACCTAGGTTGGTCATCAATTCAAAGTGATGACCTAGGATTGATAGCATATTTCAAGTGGTACTTATGACAAACTTGAATGTTGAAGCTTGCATTGTGGTTATGATAGAATCTAGAGTGGGAATAAAATCATGTGGTATCTGAGCAATGAAAGAGAAAGATATTTAACAGTAAGATTTTGAAAGCTTAATTGTTCTACTCTGGTAGAACAAGAACTTTTTATTGAGAAAAGGTGAAATAAAAATGGCAGGATTTGCTAGCGCAAGAATTGAAAAATTAATCCGTACCGCCGGTGCTCATCGTGTTTCCGCGGGAGCTATCAGCAGACTAAATGAAGTCCTTACTGATTACAGTATGGATTTGGCCAAATACGCCGTCGAAGTTGCTCGACACTCTGGCCGAAAAACCGTTAAAGAAAACGACGTAAAATTAGCTGCTGCCAAATAAGCATCTAATCTTAACAGTTTTCCTTAATCTCTTTCTTTTTTTCTTTTTCCCAACCTTCTTGAAAGGTCATTCTTCTTGTGAGAACTTCCTCTGGAGTTTTTTCACTATTTCTTCAGTTTGCAAAGTAACATTTTTCGCGGTTATTAAGGCAAATCCACGATCATCAGGATGAAAAGTTATTTTTCCATCTGATAACACTATAACCTGCTTTGCATCTCGAGTTTCGATTTCTCTTTCTAAAACAACAGACAAAGATCGCATAAATTGCTCTCCTTCTTCCCATGAAGGTAATTTAAACTTATGTTTAACTATTTCCTTGACCTCCTGATGATTAAAATCGACATACTAGAGAGAATAATGGGGATCCAAGAATATGGAGTGGTTTCTGTTGTTGTTGTAGTTTTTTGTGTTGTAGTAGTAGTTGTAGATTGTGGAACGAATGAAAAAGGAGGTATTTCTCCATCTAACCAATCAGATTCAAAGATGGATAAGTAATAATCTGCAACATTTGAGTTTTGAATCACCATTCCTGCCTCCCGATTGTTAGTGAAGGCATTCTCTCCAAAATTGATTGATGAAAGCAATGTAATTTCTCCATCGATTATGAGAAGCTTATTATGAGTGTCAGATAACCAACCTTCTGTACTACTTGACGAATTTCCCATCCATCTCACTTCGATCCCATTATTGATGAAATATTCCGTGACATCATCAGAATCACTGTCTTCATTCACCTGGACACGAATGGTAACTCCCCTATTCTTTGCATCAATCAAAGCACGAACTAGAGGAGAAGGATCGTCATCCCAATCAATATTATCATCAAATTGGGTAATGTATTGGTTTTGGATCTCAATAGTAGAACTTGCACTATCTATCCATGCTTTATGGATATCTAATGCATTATCAGGAGTAAACATTGGACTCAGAGTCATAGATTCTTTGAGATTTACTGAATTGAATGTAGGATGGTATAAATTTGGAGTACTAATCCTAGGCGTAATAAACGAAGAGCTGTTATACTTGAATGATGATTCAATACTAGTTGGAGTCCAAACATCTGCGACTGCAACGTCTTTCTCCCAAACCTCATTTTTGAAGAAGGTAGCAATATCTGGAGCATCATGAACTGCAATCCCCATATCTCGATTACCTTTTGAGGAGGAAAAAGAGCCATCCTCATACGTTGTAACACTTCGTGGACTCCAATTTCCTGAATAAATGAAAACATATTTATCATCAATAATCCAGTATTTTGCATGATAAAACCCATCTACTTTATCATCATCTTTAGTTGAAGAATAAACAGGAATTCCAGCGTCAACAAGAGATTGAGCGGCCGCTGCAGTGTCTTCATTCTCTGAACTCCCTACTCTCCTATCTGAAATTAAAACACTAATGTTAATTGCGGGATTCGAATTTTTCAAGTCAATAAGTGTTGCATTAAAATCCGCTCTACTAATAGTATACATCGAAACAAAAATGGATGATTCAGCGGCTGTTAGATAGCGGAAAATCACTTCTTCTGCATTATCGGGATTGGTAAATAGAGAAACGTTATAGGTTCCAGTGAAATTTGTTCTAGGAATATTAGTATGACTAGGGTAACTTGAATAAATATGATTTACTTGGTTAAAATTGTTTTTGGCTGAAAATTCACTGGAAAATACGATTTTCAATTCATCAGTATTTTCTTTTCCCTCAATTACTAGAAAGAGAAAAGATAAGGTAATTATAATTGATATTAGCAAAGCGACTTGTCTCATCTTCATCATATTAAGTCCTCATAACTGTACAACATTTTTTTGAATTGTATTTTTTGTTAAACAATGAATAATTGATTATGAATCTACATTTATATCTCCTATTCTTCAAAAGAACACGGGAACTAGTTTGAAAAAGCATTGTTAAAAATCATTCAATGAGTATTCTTGTAATCATTAATGATAATAGATTATCGTCTATAAGTAAGTTTCTTTGATTTTTCACTAATTCCATTGTCCGCAATATTTAATTCGTTTAGTTCTAATATACCCAAATATAGTTAGAATCTTGACATAAATAGCATTAATTGAATATTCTATGGAGATATAGAGATGAATACGTTATTACTGAAAAATGGTTTAGTCGTAACCATGAATAATAAAAATGAAGTTAAATCACCCATGGATATACTGGTTGAGGGAGGAAAGATAACTAAAATTGATAAAGAAATTAAAGAAAAAGCTGATGACATAATAAACTGTGAAGATCAGGTTATTTTTCCAGGGTTCATCTGTGCCCATACTCACTTGTATTCAGCACTTCTTCGAGGAGCTCCAATGGATATTGGCCCCCCAACCGACTTTACTCAAAATCTACAACGAATTTGGTGGCCCATGGACGAAGCTCTTACTTTAGAAGATGCATATACTTCTACACTCTATGCTGTCTATGAACTTGCCCTGAATGGTGTTACAGCTTATTTAGATACATATTCTGGCCCAAATTCTATTGAAGGTTCTCTTGATCGGATCAGTAAAGCAACACAAGATGTGGGTACTAGAGGTGCTATTTGTTTTGAGGCGACTGAACGTCGCTCTCCCGAGGAGGGAAAACGAGGTTTAGAAGAAAATCGAAGATTTATTTCCCAAAATGATCCTGAAAAGACTCTTGTACATGGAATTTATTGTTTACATGCATCATTCACAGTCTCCGATGAGTTAATTCATAATACTGTTGAATATGCTGAGAAAACGAATTCTTTTAGAACAATTCACACCTCTGAAGGATTGGTTGACCTTCAACATAATCTTGAAAGATATGGAAAACGTACTGTGGAACGCTTATACGATGAGGGTTTCCTTGGACCTAGAACTGCCCTAGCTCATGCCGTGCACATCAATCAACGAGAAATAGACTTAATTGCGGAAACAAAGACGAATATTGCTCATAATCCGAAAAGTAATGAGTTAAATGCAGTTGGTGTTGCTCAATTACCTGAGATGTTAGCTAAAGGGATAAATATTGGTGTAGGAAATGATGGATTTATTTACGATGCGATTGAGAATATGCGTACGGCATATCTGATGCATAAATTAAAACATCGAAACCCTAGTCAGGTTCCTACTCCGTTACAAGTCATTCAAATGATCACGATTAATGCTGCACAAGCAATTGGATTGAAGGATCAAATTGGATCACTGGAAGTAGGTAAAAAAGGTGATTTTGTAATTCTAGATACTTCTGCTCTTCCTACACCCATACATGAAGGTAATGTATATGGTCATATGGTGTATGGGTCATTCTCGCGCCGAGATATCAAACGGGTTATTGTAAACGGAAGAACGATTGTGAAAAACGGTATTCATACTTCTCTTGACGCTAGCGAAGTGAGTCAACAATCGAAAGATTCTGCTATAAAACTCTGGGATAGGTTGGATTTAACTCCCAGAGTTGTTCCTCTTTAAACTAATTAAATAGGAAAGCTAAGGATTATTGAAGTTTCTCTAATGCAGCGAAGATTTTCGCTTCATCTGGAGGACCTTCATTTAGTTCATGGGGAATATCGATATATTGGATAATTCCCTCTTTATCCACAATGAAGATTGCTCTTTTTCCAAATCCAATCCGTGGTATAAAAGCATCATATTTTTTGCTAACTTCCCCGAATGGAACCCAATCGGCTAATAATGGATAATTTAATCCACCTAAAGAATCAATCCAAGCGATGTGGACTGGTATTGAAGCAATACCAATTGCTAATACTTGAGTATTCAGTTCTTCAAACTTATTGACCTGGTTACTATAGCTCGGCAGTTGGTGTGAACAAACTGGAGTAAAATCCTGAGGATAAAATGCTAACATTACATTTTTTTTCCCGCGATAATCTGACAGACGAATTTTCTTTCCATCCTGTGCAGGAAGAGCAAAATCTGGAGCTTCATCTCCCACTTTAAGTTTACTATCTCCTTGAATGACTTTTTCAGGCATATCTAACCACCATAAAGTGCAAATTAACTATTGTGAAACTCCCTCTTAAGCCTTCCTCTACAGATTTCCAAAATAGTTCAATACTTTACAATGAGGATTAGGAAAAAAGAAGAGGGAGAAAGGAGTTATTTCTTTCTCTGAAGGAATACCATTACTAGAGTTCCAATAAACAGACTTGAAAATTCAAAACCAGGGATTGGAGCTGATTTATCTGTTGAATCTTCTGAAGTAACTGCTGCAACCGCGCTAAAAGTAGGATCGTGAGTAATTGCATCACCATCCCATTTGGGGTAAGATGTTATTACTAGATATTTATCGTAGATGTAACTATAACTCTCATTTTGGTAGCTATCTGCTAAAAAGACTCCAATTCTATCTGAAGTTTCAGAAAAAAGTGTCTTATTGGTATCTCCTTTTAGATGCATCAAATTCATATAATTCACTGCTATCGTGTTTGTTTCGTCAGTTCCAGAAGAAGATAAAACATAATTACTTTTATCTCCACTAAAATCAATCGAAGCCACTGATCCAGCGTTAAGTTGAAAGTTGAGCATATCTGTGGATTTGGAATTAACATATGAATTCTGCATCTCAAGTTGAGAGGTTGTGACTGTCTCAGAAGTTTGAACCACCCCTAAACCCAGTCCAGAAAATGTATCAGAGGCCCCTGTTTGAGCACCTATGGAAGTAGTAGTACTCAATTCCGAGATACCAGTACTAGGATAGACTACCATAGAATAGTCGTAAATTAGATCAGAATAAGTCCAAAAAGATTCAGTCCAATCGTTGTCTACCCACCATATTGGAAAATCAGAATAAGTTATCACCCAATTAAGTGTAATGGTATTTTCACTATAAATAGGTTCTTCTGAACTAAAATCAACTGAATAATCGGGAACTACATCTTCCCATTCAATATCCCACTCACCCACTGCTTCAGAGGTATATTCCCAATCGGTATTCAGAACAGTTGAGTGAATATAACCGTGAGAATCTTCAATATATGAATATTCATATGTGGATGATTCACTATATACTTCAGGGTATCCCCAGTATTGTACATCGTCAATATATGTAAACGTATGGTCTTTCGCATCATATTTAAAATTAAAGCCTGTATGGGGAGAACTATGTTCTGAGTATGCTAGAAAAACACTTTCTTCACGGTTACCCCAAATGACATATGATTCAGGGGTTGAATTTGTTTGAAAAGCATGAAAGTGCGATTGAAAGGTTGATATGGAGTCAAAAGTACCTTCGCTGTAAGCTCGATCAGAGAAATAGGTCTCCTCATACTCGGTTTGAGGTTGAAGCCAGGCAGGAATCATTTCAAACGGAAGCTCTTCACCAGGATCAATGGTCTCATTTTGCCATTCCATCTGGGTAGAGGCGTAAACAATTGGGTTCCAATTAAATTCCCAGGTATAAGTATCTGCATAAGTCTCTAGTTCGGTGAAAGTAACTTCACTATCTACCGTGGCTAAATACTCAAAATCCAAGGTGTTAGAACTCAGATTTACCAAATATCCGTCGATATCAGCAGTATACTCATAATAAAATTCTGATGTCCCTACTGATTCGTATTTCCAAGAATCATTATAGTGAATATTAACATCAAACCACTCACCAGTAGTCTGTACTTCCAGATCTATGACTTCATAATAGATCCAATAATCAAGGTAGTCTAAATCACCAACATTCTCGAGACTATCGTAAACCAAGATTTCCCAATCGAAAGCCCAGCGTGTACCAATCCAATCATCAGTTAAAGGATCGTATAAATCATATTCCCACCAATAAATGAACTCCTCTATAAGTTCGGGTTCATAAAACTCGTAAATTGAGTTATTGACATCCTCAAGTGGATAAAAATCCACATAGTTCCAATAATCTAGATTAGATTCATTAGATCCGTAAATAGGATCTTCAGAATCTAAGAAAGCATAGCCATAGTAATCTACAAATTCCCACAAATCATAATCATATTCTGTCCAATCAACGTAATAATAAACAGAAACGCTCAAGGAATCAGGAAAATATACGGCAGTTGATTCAGGATATGCGGATATATATTCATCTGAATCTGTTAAATCCCAGCTATCCGTATAAGAGTAATTACCTTCATAAGTATAACTGTAAGAACCAGTATTAAATTTGAAGGTTGCATGTTCACTCTCGAAACTAGATGAAACAGAGGAAAGTCCATTTATAACACCCAATAGAAGAATGATGGTAAATATTTGAAAAATTAACTTTTTCTGCAACAATTATTCACCTAAAAAACTCCAATAATATCTTATTGTGTTATCATGAGGGTACCTGAAAGACCTCCATCTTTTTGTGTATACCTAGATAGTCTCCTCGGAGAAAACTTTTACAAGTAAGATCTGATGAAGAACTAATGGGATCGGCTCTGAAAGTTATTATAGGATGATTTTCTCATATCCATAGAGTCTCGAGCCAAAATGAACAAAATCTATTCAAAATATAGTGCCTTGGGTTTAGTATCTCTACTATTAGTTTTTAGCATAATAGGGTTTTTCCGAACTTCAAAAGGTATATTGTCAAATTCTGACGTATTTTACAACTCAAAATCTCAGGGTTCAAGCGAATACTCGCAACAGGACACACTCCCTCCAGAAATTATAATTCTAAGTCCAAATAATCGAACTTATCCTGCAACAGTGTGGTATTGTGGATTAGATACATTTGAACTGAGTTTTAAGATTAATAAACCAGTAGTATGGATTGGTTATTCCTTAGATGGGGAAGAAAATATTACAATACAAGAAAATACCACGGTTGATACAGCGGTAAGTAAACATTATGTAACTGTTTATGCGAATGATACTTCTGGTAATATGGGAGCCTCTGAAACAGTATTTTTTACTATAAAATCCTTTCCTCCGTCTAGTACTACTGATGCTGTTACCACCAAAGATTTTAATTCAACAACAGCAAACTCCAGCTTTGGTACAAATTTCTCGTTGATTATGATACTCATTTGTCTAATCATGCTCTCCTATATGAAGAGAGACAACAAAAGAGATTAATTATAGAGATTGACCCTCTCAATAACAAATTTGAAGTTCGTTTGGAGGAGGAGAAATCACCGAAGAGTGGGTTATTTGCATGATTTGCATCACCCATATTTATTTCGCTTATTCTAATAAAAGGATTGATTAGTATGGTAGTCACAGAAGATTTGAAAGGGCGAGATTTTCTCACCATGACCGACTTTACACGAGAAGAAATTGAAACATTTTTGAGCGTAGGAATAGATCTAAAACGTCGTTTTACTATGCGTGAAGATCATCGACAGATCTTACCCGCACAAACACTATTTATGGTTTTTTATAATGACAGTCTACGTACGAGAAATTCGTTTGAGGCTGGAATGACACAATTAGGAGGTCATGCTCATTTTTTAGAACCAGGAGCAATTTATACTCCAGCTCTACCCGGTGATGAAATAGCTTATGAGACAGAGCGAGTTTCTGATGTAGCGCGTGTCCTCTCACGCATGGGTGACGCCATTGCTATTCGTATTTACGGAGGCAAATGTGGATGGATGTATGGTAAGGGGCAACAAATTCAAGAAAATTTCGCGTATTGGAGTAAAAAACCGATTATCAATATGGAATCCGATGTCTACCATCCCTGCCAGGGAATGGCTGATGTTATGACTATGTATGAGAAAAGTGGACATAGCTTCAATAATTTGAAAGGAAAAAAGTATGTCATGAGTTGGGCTTACTCTGCAGGACAAAAACCAATGGCTGTTCCACAAACAGGAGTTCTAGCACCCTCTATGTTTGGAATGGATGTCACTTTAGCCTGTCCCCCTGAATTTGATTTACATCCGGATATTATCAAAAAGGTAGAGGAATATTCTGATATCCATGGCGGTTCATTCCAAATTGAACGTGATATGAAAACGGCATTTGAAGGTGCAGATTTTGTTTATCCCAAGAGCTGGGGTGTTCTAGAAGCTCATGGTGTCGAAGGAGTCCGACCAGCTAAACCTGAGATCATGCCAGATATTATGAATACGTACAAGGACTGGAAAACAACTGTAGAATTGATGGATGTAACAAAGAACGGACGAGGTTACTATATGCATTGCTTACCTCAAGATAGAGGAATGGAAGTAGATGATGAAGTAGCAGATGGTCCTAGATCTATTATCTTTGATCAGGCAGAAAATAGGCTACATGCCCAGAAAGGGGTAATGGCCTGTATTATGCACTGATTTTTGCTTAATCATACTTTCTCAGATTTTTTCTCATGAAGGGAGAGAGGAGTCACTATTTTTGTCTTCTTTAAATGCAACTAATACGAATATAATAAGAAATACAGAGATTATTGCAGAAATCCCGAAATTATACCTAATGGTCTGATTAATACTTGAAAATGCTCCTCCTAGAATAGTTCCAATACCAAAGCCTAGATTTTGACTACTACTGAATATTCCCATAAACGTTCCCCTTTTCTTTTCTGGTACATTATCTGATATCAAAACTGGCCCTGTAACCATTAAACCAATGTAAATCGGTAAAGTATAAGCTAACGCGGGAAGGTTATAGTCATCAACTGAAAAAAAGATAGTAACCCATATAAGGAAGTACCCAATAAAGCAACTAAGTAATATCGGTTTATACCCTCTTTTTTCACCAATAATACCAGCGATATATGAGGTTCCTGTACCTAATAACGTCGCAATTCCAAATACTAGTCCTAATAAGGAAGCTTTAGCACCGAGTTCTGATATAAAATAAACAGAAAAAAGCATTCCACCAAATGAACCTTGTAGTGATTGAATCAGGCTGATTATGAATAAAATTTGTAAAACTCTTGAATTGACTAGAATTGAGATAATTGAATGAGAATTTTTATTGTTCTGACTTGATGGATTCGAAAGAGGGGTAGAATCGCCATTTTCTACCTCCTTTATGAACATAACCAGAAAGAATCCTATGATACAGATCACTAGTCCAAGAAAATACAATAGTTCCATGCCAAACGCATCTAATAAATTTCCTCCAACATAAGATCCAAGAAAGTACCCAAAAGATGTTGATGCAGCAAGTGCACCAAACAAATTCATTTTACTCTCAATTAAACTGGTATATTTTAACACAGCAGGATTGAAACATGATAATAAACTGTAAAGGATAATGTAATCAAGGAAGAAAAGAAGCGGATCAGTAATAAATAATAATGTGATGAAGAGAGTGATGAAGATTATAAAACCTGAAAGCATCACAACCTTAGATCCAATTTTATCAACAATCCACCCGAAAATGAAAACAGAAGCCACCATGGTGAGAAGTGGGAGGCCATTAAGTAAACCTGTCAAAAAAAAATCTTCTTTTGTCAGTTCGAAGAAATAAGGACTAATGAAAGGTTGAATCAAACCCCAAGGTATTGTAAATACCATATTGATCACCAAAATTAAAGAAATCTCCCTGTTTAATGAAGATGGAAGGATCCTTTGAATTTTAGTAAGAAGGAGATTTGACAATCGAAATACCGCATTTAGAGCCTAATTTTGATTGGTTCTTAAAGAATTGTTAATGTGGTAATATTTTTTAGTCAGAGTAGTCAAACCTTAGTGAAACAAATTTTTGTGTGAATCATTTGTGCCTTTATTAGACCATCATTTTACGAAAAACGGGTGACCTTATGCTCAAACCACTAGTAGTAATCGCACTTGGCGGTAATGCCATGATTAAGGGGAAACAAAGAGGAACGGTAGAAGAACAAATCGAGAATATTACTGAAACTGCAATTCAGATCATGAAAGTAATTCCAAAATATCGTGTTGTAATTACTCATGGGAACGGTCCGCAAGTAGGTAACATAATGCTTCAAATGGAAGCTGGAAGTCATCCTCCTATTAATCGTCCTGTGTTACCTATGGATGTTTGTGGAGCAATGACTCAAGGACAAATTGGGTATATGATCCAAAATATTCTTGGCAATTTATTATTAGAAGGCCCTCCTAGTAGAACTAATCCGGAAGAGAAAATAAAAGTGTCAACAATAGTAACACAAGTTGTTGTCTCTAAAGATGATCCTGCTTTTCAGAACCCAACAAAACCTGTCGGACCATTCTATTCAAAGGAGCAAGCTGACTCAATTCAATCTGAACACCCAGATTTTACCATAATCGAAGATGCAGGTCGTGGATATCGAAGAGTTGTTCCATCCCCTAATCCTATCGAGATTTATGAGAAAGATCAAGTAAACACTTTACTTGAGGCAGGGTTTATTGTCGTAGCAAGTGGTGGGGGTGGTATTCCCATTGTTAAGAATGAAGATGGTATCGTTCAAGGGGTTGAAGCAGTCATTGACAAAGATTATGCTGGTGAAAGATTAGCTGTTGATGTCAATGCCGAAATATTTGCAATTTTAACAGATACAGATAGAGTTTATCTAAATTTTAATACTCCAGAGGCTAAGGGCATTGATTCCATAACGTCAAGTGAAGTAGAGAGCTATCTAAAGGATGGTACTTTTGGAACCAGCTTGAAAGGCAGTATGGGCCCTAAATTAAAAGCAGCACTGAGATTCTTAAAAGACGGAGGAAAAAAAGTTATTATAACTAGTCCAGATCTTGCTGCTGAAGCATTGGAGGGCAAAGCAGGAACAACTATAACTCCATAATTATTTAGAAGGTGAAGAAGATAGAACAATCTGATTTATTTGGAAAACATTTGATATGTACACAAGATTGGACAAAACATGAGTTAGATCTCGTATTAGATCTTGCAGGAAGAATGAAACGGGATCGTTTTTCCTATTCAAGCCTATTGGAAAATAAAACTTTCTTCATGTTTTTCTATAATCCAAGTGTTCGAACAAGACAGAGTTTTGAGGTTGCAGCTACAGAACTTGGTGGGCATGCCCAATTTTTGGAACCTAAGGCCATGCGTCTAAAAACGGAAAAAACGGCTGGAGAAACAGTTGAAGATGCAGCTCAAGTAATGTCAAGATATGCTCATGGATTAGGGATTCGAATTCTTGAGGATAAAGTAGGAGCATATGGAGAAGGGGAAAAATTACTTCGAGAATATGCGAAATGGTCCTCTATTCCTATTATCTCAATGGCCCATGATAAATATCATCCATGCCAAGGATTGGCTGATGTTATGGGTTGGTCTGAATGGCTTCACCGGGGACCTCAGTATCCTCCCGACTGGAAGAAGCTAAAAGGGAAGAAGTTGTTGGTTACATGGGGACATGGAGCACTTGCACGATCTTGGTGTTCTGTGCAGGAAGCAATGCTTATCGGATCACGTTATGGCATGGATGTTACTGTTGCGAATCCTGAAGGATTTGATCTTGATCCAGAAGTTCTTAAGTGGACCGAACAAAATTGTAATAAGAGTGAGGCACAATTTGAAACAACTAATCATGTTACAAATGGATATAAAGGAGCTCACGTAGTCTATTCTCGTCATTGGATGTCTCCAGATGCTTATCATGATGGGGAATTTTTGAAACAAAAAGAGGTTGAAAAAGCCTTAAAATATCCTGAATGGATCTGTGATAGTAAGAAAATGGCATTAAGCAATAATGGGATATATACTCATCCAATGCCAATTGATCGAGGTCATGAAGTTTCGGATGAAGTCGCATCTGGCCCTCGTTCGTGTATTTACGACGTGGCTGAAAATCGTTTACATGTTCAAAAAGCCATTATGGCCCTAACTATGGCTGGTTACTAACCTTTCCCTCTTTTCTTTTTTCTACCAAAGTATTCTTTTTTTCTGTCCTATAAATTTTCAGTATTATTACTATGACCGTTAAGAAGTCTTCTACTAAGCTGAAACTTTTAATCCCCCCACTGTACAAGTATACCTGAGTGAGGAATATGATTAATTCGTTAACTTGTCCAAAATGTAAGAATACGAGAATTGCTGGTCCCCATCGTGTTCATGCTGACGCAAGTCATTCAAAAATTGATCTTCCAGGATTATCCACCGCAACCTTACACGCATTTACTTGTGTTACTTGTGGTTATACAGAATTGTATGCAGATCAAATGGGAAGACGCAATATTAATAACTCTGGCCGCTTCTTATCCAAGCGTATCTCTCAACGTAGATCTCCTACTTCTGATACCACTCGAATTCGTTCAACAACAGTATCTAATGATGTATGTTCTACTTGTGGAGCATTAATCTCTGGTGATACGATTTTTTGTCATGATTGTGGAAGTAAACTTGACTTCTGAATCCGTTCCCCATTGACTACTCTAGTCCGAAATACGCTTTAGCACTCTTTATTCCCCTTTCAATTATGGCTACATCTTCGGGGTAGAGCTGTGTGAGATTTGCTCTGATCACTTTTTCTGCTCTTGTTAAGAAAGTAAAATTCTTCGAGCGAGTAGCTTCAACTAATAATCTAACATTTTCAAATATTACATTATCCACTACTCCAGAAGGTTTTCCCGAGCTTAATTGTGAAAAAGTTTGCTTCGCTTTGTCAACTCCAACGGAAATAAGGTCGCAGAGAATGGCACAGGAATAATTAGTTGCTGCATATTCAAGAAAGTTCAACTCAAGATTCTTATTTCCTGCTTCTATGTAATCTCGTCTGGATTCTTGAAAATGGATTCGTGTGAGATCTTCTGTTGTCTTTCGTGGTGCAGGGGGTGTAGTAGGAGCTTTTTCAAGGATACTAGAACCGAAGCTTCGACTACGTAGTTCAGCTTGGATTTCGTCGGTTATTGCTTCATTTCCAAAAATTTGTGAGGGTGGTTCCTCAGATTCTGCTGATTGGTTAGAAGGTCTTCTGGAATCTTGAAATGGAGGAGGAGGAAGCACTGAGGGGGGAGATTGGTCAAAAGGAGGAGGTGAAAATTCGTTGGGGGCTCCTGGGAGTTCTGGAAGAGACGGTCGATGTACTTTTTTCGGTGTTTTCGGTGGACCTGACATTCCTGAACTTTTTGTTGGTACTGTTTCATAAAGTTCTCCCAGTACCTTTTGAAAGCTCTTATCTACTTTACGAGATAAATCAGGGGGTGTAGGTAAGTCTTTTTTCTTTTTTTTCTTCTTTCTGAAACCTAAAGGCAATGGTAGTTTTCACCTGTAAATTATGTAAATTCTAGGAGCCATAAAATATTTTGCTTATTGAAGAATTCTTAATAAGAAGGAAGATTCAGCATTTATAATGATTTATATTCATCAAGAAGATTTTGAAGTTATTCTAAACACAGAGGATTTATCCGTCTTTTCCTGATTTTCAAATCAATATTAAGCGCACAAGCAATGTAGCTCATGATTGGTTTCGACCCCTTCTACAGGTCGTTCTTATCTCCATCTCTTCACAAAACTTCTTCATTGAGATTAATAATGTTACTCATTCCCAACCGTTCACGATAAATTAGACGTTTTGATTCAAGTCGTGATATCAACCTAGACATTGTAACTTTTGAAACTCCTAGATGATTCGCCAATCTTTGTTGGTTCATACTACCGTAATTATTGAGAATTTTGAGGACTTTCAGTTCATTACTGGGAAGAATAGGCTCCCAGCGATGCTGTATGGATTCCCAAGTTACCTCACGACTTTTACTAAATTTATCATCAGATATCTCTGAAATTATTGATTTATTTTCCCCAATATGCTGACTCGGCACTTGCTTTTTGATTTGATTTATAATTTGATAGATTTTTGGTCTCTGGTAATAAAGAATTGCTGGAATCATAATAAAAATGATAGAAATCGAAAAAAGAAGTAAGAGGAGGCCCCCAATTTGGTTCTTATCACTGCCAGTAGTGACTTCGATCTCAATAGCATCGATTGGATATATATAATGGGAACCTAAGATAATTATAAGTATCGTATCAACTAAACCAAAAGTCGCTTTGGAATTAATTGTAAATAGAATTGTACGAGTTTCATCAATATCAAGTTGAAATTCGGTTGCATTACAATCTATCCAAGTTGGTGTGCTTATCTTTATATCGACATCAAACAAGCCAATATTTTGTATTTTAAGTATAACATTCTGATCAAAACTTACATTCCAATCATTTTTGCTTATTTTTAACAGATTTGGGTTAGAAACTTTGTTATATACAATAAAAGTGCCGTTAAATCCAAGACACACCCAATCCTCCCAGTTATATATTACTATATTACCTTCAGTATAAGGTGTTCGTGGTTCTTGACCTTCAGGTACACTAAAGTCAACCAGATCCATTTTACTGCCGTCTAAAACAATACTAGTAAGTTGATTTCCAACAGTTCTTCCCCAATCAATTCCTAGATGGTATGTGTATAGAACTGAAGTATTAGAATAACATTTTCCAACAAAACTACCGCTTAATTGTTCTGATACTCCAACAGGTAGTATCAAATCACTCTGAAAATAACAATACGTTCGATTGTTGTTGTACGTTAGCGAAGGAATAATCTCTGTTTCCTGGAAATCTAAATAAGTCATGTTGATAGAATTAGTTGGAAAACTAAAATTACCTTGTGCTTCTCCATGGGAGGTATATTCATTACCAGATACTATCAATTTAAACGTGCACCGATAACGACTTTCCTCTAAAATTGTGAAAGATACTTTCGCAATATCGATTGTCAGATTTGTACGATTTAATCCTTCGTAATCGCTAGAGGTCGAGTTTATATTTGATCCGACCTTCAAGAAATGGAAATTGATTGTTATGAGAAGAAATAGAAGAGAGATTTTTCTAATATATTTCCCCAAATAAATTTCAATTCCTTTAATTCGCTTAGATCAAAGATAGATTAGTTTCTTTTAAGTAAGAACCTTTTTCGTTTTCTTATACGATATACTACGACTGTGAGAGCTGCTACAATCATAATTGCATTAAATCCATGCGGAGACTTTGTAGATGTCGGGTTATCACCACCAATAATCCTGAATGACCCATCAGAGACATCTTCCGAAGTTATACCATCACTACAGTGAGCTATTACCTTAATTACATAATTACTTCCAGAAGGTATTGTACTACTATTCCAGACCAAAGTATTGGAGGTTAAGTTAGAAGCTAGTAATAACCAGTCATCATTAGAAGAAACAAGTAATTCGTATGTAACTTGATGCATATGTGAATCTAATGCTGCCATCCAGATAATCACAATGGAACCACTGATTGTTTCTCCTCCATTAGGAAATATGATTTTTGGATTATGTAACAAATGACTTTGAGGGAGATTTTCATAGACAGGCTTCGTTAATGGATAGGGATCTTGATTGTTTAAAAATAAGGTATATGGTTCATCAATAAAACCATCGCTATTAATATCAGGACTGATCCAGTCACTCCAATAATTGAACACAAAGATATTTTCTTTCGTGTCGGAGCTAATTTCTTCAACAGCTTGGGTATCCCAAAATGGTCTATGCCTTGGATTCATGTTATTTTCAAAGAAGGTATTCCAAGAAATAATAAAGTCCTTAGAATTGTCAAGATAAACTCCTGCTCCTCTATTACTGAGCAAAGTATTGTTAAAAATTATTCCATCTTTAACACTATAGAAATATATTCCTAAGTTTCCATTAGTAGAGATGAAATTGTAAGAGATGTTTATATCATTAGAATTTTCTATTAATATTCCTTCTAAGTAGTTAGAAGATATGTTATTATTGTGGATGCCTAGATTTTCACTCCCTAAAATAAGTATACCATGCCGTTTATTATTAAAAATTAAATTATTTGAAATATTACAGTTTTGAGAACCGTAGATATAAATCCCAATCAAATTTTCGTTCCATATGCTATTTCCACTTATCAGGATATTGGTGCTGAATGCAATTAAAATTCCTCTTGAAACGTTTGACAAATCTTGATTAATTATTTTAATATCGTTACAATTCAATAGAATGATTTGACCAGCACTCGTCGGTACAATCATTCCATTTTTATCTTGCCAATAAAGTATTGACTTTCCATTTACAGTATTATTTGCAATTTCAGAATGTTTATAATGCTCATATTGATTTCCCTCAATAGTAATACCACCTTTAATTAGTTCATTATCTGTAATAAAATTTTCAGTGGAAAAATATAGAAGAATACCATAATCACTAGTAATAATATTCTGGATGATTTTGTTCTGAGTCGAATGATCGATTTTAATACCAGCAATAGAAGAACTCATGATATTATTGGAAATAATATTCATGTTTGATTTATCAGAAATTATAATAGAAATCTCGTCACACAAAAGACTATTTTCAGAAATACGATTTTGCGATGAATTAGTAAAATAGCAATTATTGAATGAATTTTGGTAAAGAGAATTATTATTTGAATCTATTAGACAAATACTCTTAGCATTGGGGTAATTAACAGTATTATTATGGATAAGGAGATTAGAACTATAGACGATCATTATACTGTTAGGTGTGTTGAAATTTTGGTTTGTTAGATTTAATGAATTACAATTTACGAGTATTACTTGACCTACTTCAGGAGGAATGGTTCCACCAGATATATCCTGCCAGTAGATTATTGGTTTTCCATTTAATGAATTGTTGATTAGTTGCGTTTGCTTATAAGATTCTAGATTATCTCCATATACTCCAAGGGAATTATTAATTAGTAAGTTATCATTTATTCTATTATTTGGAGAATGTAAAAGCTTGATTCCTTCCCTAGTCCATGCATCATTGTTTGTAATGTTATTTCCAATTATAGATATATTCTCAGAATTACTAATATAAATGCCATAAAATTCATTATTTGAGATTGTATTCATACTTATAAAAATATCTTGGGAATCCTCTAAATATATTCCAACGCCCTCCAAATATGTCCCCACGCGACTCATATTGGTAATTAGATTATTTGAAATTTCTCCATTGGACACTTTATCCAGAAATATTCCGTTTTGCCCTTCTTCTGATCCAATGAAGGTGCAATTTGTGATCTGGAAGTATATATCGCAATTTGAAATCTTGATTCCAGAATAAGGATAAGGCGGGTCTTTGATGTTATCAAAAAGGAAATTGCTTATGATATAAGGATCCTCCTCACTTCCGTCCCCAGTCCATCCTTCTTCCAAAGCTTTAGAATGAAAATCACTGTTTCCATCAATTTGAATTTGAGAATGTCTACTATCATTTGATATCTTCAGTTTTATGAACTTACCTTTAGAATCTAATTGGTTCCATAGATCTACAACTTCACCTTGAGAATTAACAGTAAAAATTGAAATTGAAGAGACTAAAAGGATAGATAAGAATATTGAAGCAAAATGTTTGCTGAATTTTCTAATTAGTATTTTCATCATCTTTTCTTAACTAAATGCTATATTTTCTGTTAATTGTCCAATTTAGAACACTACAAAGCCCAATATTAATCTTCTCAGATTTAATTCTACTCGAACCGAAATTTTGACTTATTTTTCGATTTCCTTTTTAATTGTTTACCGAATATGGAGAAGGAAATAATAGCAAGTTCCAAAGTTAATGAAGGTATTCGGGTTGGTTTCGATGTTGAGGATTCAGGTTCTTTACTTGTTGTACTCGATGTTGATGATTCTGGTCCTTCACTTGTTTGATAGTCATAGGCCCAGGTTTCGTCTATAAGTGAAAAGTCGTCAAAACATCCTCCAAAAAGTATTGTCCGATCCGACTCTTCATCATATGCCATTCCAGATCTTCTTCTTGGTTCTGGTGATGTGATTGGTGTCTTATTTGACCAGCGATTGGTGTTAACATCATAAATCCAAGTTTCTCCTTTGTTTATTAGGTTATCATCACCTCCTCCGTAAAAAATGACTCGATCTGACTTTGTATCATATGTTAAATCATGATTAACTGAACCTTGAGGAGATGTGGAAGATGTCACATTTACCCATGTATTTGTATCATAATCGTACGTCCAGGTATCCCTAACTGTTACTGGGGGTGAAGGGAGTGCTATTGATCCTCCAAATAGGATAACTAGGTCTGATTCTTCATCATATGTCATTCTATGCCCCCAACGAGGTGAGGGTTGGATGGAAGGAGTCATATTGATCCATTCGTTGGTGTTGAAATTATAAGCCCATGTATCTGCATACATCGTATCCTTACTAAATCCTCCGAAAAGGATTATCCTATCTGAGCCTTTATCATATACCATATCAGCCCAAAGACGTCCGGAGGGTTGTATCGGAAGATCCATAAATGTCCATGAATTACTCTCATAATCAAATGACCAGGTTTCATTCCAACATATCCATTCCCATGGTCCTATCTTTACTCCACTAAAGAGAACTGTCCGATCTGATTCTTCATCATAAGCCATTGAATAGGCTTCCCGTGCCAACGGCATGTTATCTGATGACATATTTGTCCATAGATTAGTATTAAAATCATAAGACCAAGTATCTTGATACTTTCCTACAAAAATCTGAAGTCCACTAAATATGATAATTTTATCAGCTTTTACATCATAAACTGCCTTGAAATCGGAACGAGGTTGTGGGTTGGTTGTTGGTGACATGTTTATCCACGTATTTCCTTTTTGTAGGGATAAGATAGTGCTATTACCAAATTTTGTTTCAACTGCTACGATTAGTACAATCATTATTAGTAAAGATATTAAGAGTTGATTTTTAACGATCTTTCTAAAGGATAGACAAGTTATTAACATCATTTTTACCAACATAGATTTTAGTGTAATGACGGGTAGATTATCCTTTATATCGTTATTGACTTATAGATAGAAAGAGGAAGAAAAATAATGATAGACTTATTTAATGCATTGATTTCTACTTATAGTGTGAATTAATCTGTTTGCACAAAAATCCTTGTGATAAATCTTCCAAATTCATAATAATCGCATTTAAACCTCCTTTTATTATCTATTATAATTTTTCCAACATTTTCTTATTAGAATATTGTCAACAATCCCATGGTAACGAATAATAATGTAATAGAGGATGGCCTGATTGGACATTGAAACAGCACATATAGATTGGGTTTCAATTTTGTGAAACTGAATTATACTCATTGTCTGTCCAATAAAATCAGTGTATACAGAGTTGTTACACTTTTCTGATACCATTTCTTCTTATGCTGTTTCTAACATGGAGGAGTTTGTGATTATAATTTTCAAATTATAATTACATCTATTCCATTAACAAGGAGAGGAAATGACTCTATCTCCTTACAAATAAGTGGAAGTGACATTAAAATGGATCAAACAAAGAAAAAGACTAAACAGATACTATCTATAACTTTTCTAATATTAGCTTTGGGATTGATAGTAGTAGTTCAAGCAGGCCAACGTCATCAAGTGATTAATTTTCCAGATGAACAACGAATAAGGCCAGCATTTATGGGCTTCCCCCCCATTTCAGCCTCAAAGGAAAGTATACTGATCTTAGCACGAGGACAGACTGAAGATCAAAAAGATCTTGAGTTATTCTGTCAACCCTTTAAAGTACGTGTCCTTTTTGACGGTGAAGAAGTCAAAATGTTGCGTTTTGCATGGAATGACAAAGATGGTGAATTTGTTATGCCTTACTATCCTGGTGGAGTACCAATTAAATGGAAGTTCTTCTATCATATCTTTGAACCAGGGTACTTTGAACCAGACTGGCATACGCTTAGTATCGAATGGTATTGGTATGAGGGTTATGGATTCTATTATAACGGCTATGAAGTGGTTCATAGACATCTTGAGAGTAGGTTTTTTTACAACCTTCCCTTTGAGGTAGTGGCATAATCCAATCCACAAACCAAAGACAGTGTGAAATCAATCGTCAACAGTCAAATAATCATCGCTAGTATTAGCAAGGAAGAACATCCTTGCCCCTTTTCTTTTTTTCCCTCTGAATCCTAATGGCAATTTTATACCTCACCAGTGACTGATGGTAATTATTACAAACAAAAATGTAACTTTACTCGTCGTAGATTACAAAATTAGATAGAAGATTCGGGATTTATAATGATTTATATTCATCGAGAATTGTTGGGAAATAACTGATCATTTTAAGTTTTATCTACAATTCCCTTCCATTTCCATTTTTTAAGTAGGTAATCAAGTCGCTTAAGAGTAAAATTCCCTTCAGTTAAGTATCCTAAGTGCCCACCACATTTTTGTTTACAATCTGAACTTCCGAATCTAGAAAGAATTTCCATTTCTGTAGTTTTTGACATTTCTTTCAGATTTTGACACTCAGTGCTTTGGATATTTATGTTAAGATATGCACACTGGAGAGTAATTGAAGGGTGCGTTGTAAGATAATCAATATGCCAGAATACTGTCTTTTCCGAGTTAAAGTGACGTTTAATTCTATTTTTTAGCGAAGAAGAACCTCTTCCTTTAGCTGAACCAAAATACAGATAGATCCCTGGGTTCAAAGTCCATTGTAACGTCTTGACCTGAATTAGAACGTTTTCACAAACTTGAAGAACGAGAATATAGGTTCCTGGCTTATCTGGAATCTGGTCTAGTTTGATCAAATCGAATCTCCTGATGAGAAGTATTAGCTGCAAGTTTATAGCAAGATCTATTATGTGGTCAGAATATAATAACTTCGATGTAGTAGGGATGAATAATTTAGATAATGTGAATTCTTGGAACTTTCACCACCAAGAACAATTAAGATATCGAACAACTGGTTCTCCTATCCTAAGAATAAAATTTTTTCATTATCCTCCCTATCGTCAGAAAGTGACACTACTCCAAGGACCGAAAGATTGTAAACTTCAACATAAAAAGCTGAATTCGTTTTTTATCTTTAATAAAAAAGTCCATCAACGTGGATCCATATCTTTTAATCGAACGGTTCAAATCGAACCTATTGTGCAGCAAATCTCCATGAGTGACAATTGGGGGGAAATTTCTGATATATCTGCAGAAGAAAGGCAACGTTACACCGAAAGTTCACAGTACTGGCCTATTCAAAGCTCATTAATGGATGAAATCGTTAATGAGGAGTGGTTTAACAAAGAACATATGAATACTTGGGTTAATAATGCAAGTTTACACGTGCTAGATAAAATTAAAGTTCGAGAAAATCAAGAGAAACGGTTGGGAGCTCAAAAAGTATTACTTTATGGAATTGGTGACTGTGATGAGTTTACTGACTTATTTATTACTCTTGCACGCTTGAGAGGTATTCCGTCTCGGAGATTAACAGGATATTACATCTCTGAAAATGGTAATTCAGTAGAAGGACATGCATGGGCTGAAATTTTTTCTCCTAAAGTATTTTGGGTACCAGTAGATTTAGCAATGAACAATATTGGTTTTTACAAGAAGAATTATGTTATCTTAAAGGTTGAAGAATTTAATCCAGCCCTAGCAGATTATCAAGTAACAGTCAAACATACTAGTAGTGTAGCTCATGAGTGGTTTCGTTCTCCACCAAAAGTCACACCTTTGGACTAATGAGGAATGACTGATAATTTAATCATTAAGAAGAAAGTATATGCCTACATAACCAAGGGTGATAAGCTTCTTGTCTTTGAACAACCAGATCCCCAAACCGGTGTGCCTTTATCTGAAGCAGGTATTCAAGTTCCAGGAGGAACTGTTGAAAAGGAAGAAAATATTAAGACAGCAGTAATTCGGGAAGTATTGGAAGAAACTGGACTGGAGAATGCGATTCTATTATCCTTTTTGGGTAAGACAAGGTACACATTCGATCCATCGGTTTATGATAAAACAATGACTCACGAACGGTATTTCTTCCACTTTCAATGTGAAGAAGAGACCCGTTCAACTTGGAAAATTGTCGAACGCACTCCCAGTCTCGATCCTGGACACATAATAATACTTCAATATCGATGGATACACTTAGAAAAAGATATGCCCGAGTTAATAGCAGGACAAGGAGAAATGCTCCCCCTACTGTTGGAAACACTAGGCTTGTTGGATGGATAATATTCGAATAAGTTGACACAGATTATATAGCTTTATTACTTTTTATATCCACTGTATTTCGTCCTACCTCGACTAATCTTTCTCTATTATAGTTGTTTATCAACTAAAATAGGGAAAGTTGACGAAGATTCAAGAATTATTTCAGAATTATTGTGCAACCCATTTGCTTGAGTTTTGTCAGCCATTGTTGAATCTGATACACAGGACCATTTTCAATCATTGGATCCATCTCAAATGGACTATCTATTACCCAATGAGTTAAAAAGAACGCTGAAAACGTGTGATTTTTGGACAAGTCTAAGAACTCAAGTTTTTTGAGATTTGAGAATGATTCAGGGAGATTGGAAATTAGATTTTTCTTCAAATCAAGCTGACGGAGATTGTCAAGGGTGCCTAAAGATTCAGGTACTGTTTTAAGTTCATTATCACCAATTTGAAGGACTCTTAGGTTTTGGAAATCTTGGAAAACATCAGGAAGTTTCGTTAAGGAGTTCCCCCTAAGATTCAAGTGAGTTAATTTGGTTAGTAATCTCAATTCGTCAGGGAGTTCAGATAATAGATTCCCTCCAAGGTCTAATGATCTGAGATTTGATAATCTACCAAGAGATTTCGGTATAGTTTTAAGCCTACAACCGGAAATTTTTAATAGTCGTAAGCTAGCGAGTTGACATACTGCTTCTGGAAATTCTGTAAAAGAGTTAGAGGATAAATCAAGCGTGATGAGCTGTTTGAGGTTACAAATGGTGTCAGGAAGCGTACGGAAATGATTCATTTCAGCCTTTAATGAATGTAGGTTAGTCAGTTGGTAGATAATTTCGGGGAAATTTTCGGAATTGTTTCTTGAATAGTCAAGAGATTCTAGGGAAGAGAGGTGGATTAGGACTTCAGGAAGCTCTTTAAATTGATTAGCATCAATCTCGAGTGCTTTCAGTTCTTTTAAGTTACCCAGCTCATCAGGGAGTGTGTTTAACTTATTATGGGATAAGGATAACGTATGTAGACTTCTAAGTTTACCCAAAGAATTTGGAATAGATTTGATTCTATTTCGTCTCAAATCTAAAGTATGTAAGTGGATGAGTTGACCTAATGAATCAGGTACAGAGGTTATTTGATTGGATATTGCCTTAAGCCCCATTAGATGTTGTAAATCTCCGATTGAGTCAGGTAATTTTGTTAAATTCAGTCCACTTAAGTTCATACCTACAATATGGTTGTTTTGAATCATGATTTCTCTCCCTATTCTCAGAGAAATTCCTAGTTGTCCCTTGAGCTCGCGTAAGACCTCTGCTTCAGGTAAACTCTCATCTAGATCAACCATGTCTACACTTCCTAGATTCAATTTGTAGGTTTGTTGATACCCAAACATTCGAAGAATAATATATATCAATTCTCTACTGATATTTCTTTATAGAACAGAGGAAGGTAAAATATTGAAGATAAGACAAGAACAGATTCCAGAAAATGAGTTTAAGAGGAAATACGAACAGGAGAATGTACTGGAATTCGGAAAATATTTTACTGATAGAATGTTTAAGATTAATTATCGAGCTGGGGAATGGAAGGATCCTAGAATAACCAAATATGGTCCTCTTATGTTAGAACCTTCAGCTATTGCTCTTCAATATGGTCAGACAATTTTTGAAGGTCAAAAAGCATATCGCACCAAGGAGGGAAAACTAAATCTTTTTCGACCCGAATTGAATGTGAAACGGTTTAATAACTCCGCAAAACGCATGGCAATGCCAGAAATTACCCCAGAGATATATCTGGATTCATTAAAAATGCTTTTAGATTTAGAAAGAGATTGGGCTCCTAAGAAAATTGGGTCATCACTTTATATTCGTCCTACGATGATAGGAACTCAAGGAAGACTAGGAGTTATTCCTTCCGATGATTATCTATTCTACATCATCCTTTCCCCAGTTGGTCCGTATTTTCCAGAAGGATTTAAACCCATTAAGATCTGGGTAAGTGAAAATTACATCAGAGCAGCACCTGGAGGAACAGGATATGCAAAAACAGGGGGTAATTATGCGGCCAGCTTACTAATTGGCCAGAAAGCGTTAGAACAAGGATATAGCCAAGTCCTATGGTTAGATGCAATTCATAGAAAGTATGTTGAAGAAGTAGGGGCCATGAATATCTTCTTTGTTTACCAGGATACTTTATACACAGCTCCTCTGGATAGTGGGACAATATTACCTGGATTGACTCGTGAAAGTGTTATTCAGATGGCTAAAGACTTTGGATATTCTATTAAAGAAGAAGCTCTTTCAATGGATGATATTGTGGCAGGAACCAAAGATGGTTCTTTACAAGAATGTTTCGGTGCTGGAACAGCCGCTAGTATCGCGCCTGTCGGGTGTCTTCGTTATCAAGGTCAGGAACATATCATCAATAATTTTCAAATTGGTGAGATGACACAAAAGATTTATGATCAACTAATCGGGATTCAATATGGAATGATTGATGATTCGTACGGATGGATCGTCTCTGTTTAACGAAATTTCAAGAATTCATCGTTAATTTCTCTTCAAATTCTTTCTATAATTTACAGCAATTGGAATAAGATATAGAAAGGGGAATAGGGAGAATGCAGGAGATATTTTGGGGATTGTTGTAGACTTTCTAGTAGTTGTGGGATCTTCAAACCATACATAGGAAATTTCAGCATCAGTAACACTTCCAAAATATCCTATGTCCCATGCAGAAACGCCAAACCATTTATAATAAATTGTATTATAGAGATCTGTGGGATTGGGGTTCGATTCATCAGACCCAAGAAGAGTATCGAGAACATCATTCAATGCATTTCGGAGATTATCATCACCTGTTCGGCATGCAAATCCTAAATCTTTAGAAGCGAAGATATCCACTACTTTTGTTTGTCCACTTTCTTGTTCATCCCTAGCTAAAATCGGGTAATCACCCAATACGACATCCACAGATCCTTGTTTAAGTGCAGCAATAGCAAGGAAAATGTTATCAAAAGTATAGAGAGTGACACTATCATTCAAATATTCCTGTGCCCAGTTATCAGAAATAGTACCCGATTCGACACCTATCGTAATCGTTGCATTTAGATCAGTTTCGGCCCAGATACCTAGTGGATTCCCAGCTTCGACTAAGATTGCTTGATGGAATTTATAATACCAGCGAGTAAAATCGATATGCTCTTCACGTTCTTCTGTAATAGGCATAGCAGAAATTATTACATCAAACTGGTTTGCTTGGAGATTGGGAATAATAGGATCCCATGCTGAAGTCTTTACTTTTAATCCGACTCCTAAAGCAATTGCCACTTGATGAGCAAGATCGATATCAAATCCCTCTACTAGATTTGTGCTCCTATTTATCTGTTCGAATGGTGGATATGTTGCATCTGATCCAATGAGAAGATAACCACGGTCATAAATTTCCTGAAGGGTATCATTTGTATCATTTACTGCCTTGAGATCCTGTATTAACGGAATTTGTGCCAAAAATAGTAGAACAACTAAGAAGAATTTAAGTTTTGGAGTGTTCATCTTGTATCACTCATTTTCTAACTCTTTATAATACGAGAAATTGAGTATAATAGCATTCAGTCATTATAATTTAGAAAGTTATTCTGCAAATGTCAAAAAGAAATTCCTTTTAAAAATACTAGAGTGAGAGGGGGAATAGCCAGTTTTTTTGGGATTATCACCCGGTAAATAGAAAGATAGTGTTGTAAACTCTCTAAAGTAGTTTACTACCGTTTTAGATAGATAAATTGAGGGTTACTGAATAATGAAAGAATATGAAGTCTCATTGGGAATGCATAAGAAAGCTCACGATCCAGAACTAGATCCTTTTATGATATTAGGAAAGAATAAATTTCTTCTCTTCATTCAGTTAATTATAATACCGATAATACTTACTAGCCTAACTGTGCTTCTAGTAGTATTCTTTGATCAAGATATTGGCTTATCAATTATAGCTCTAATTAGTATCTTTTTCTTATTCATAGGAGTGGTCTCAACCCAAAGAATCTATGGTAGAATGAGAAAATTTCGTGTGACAGGGTCAATTGTCCAAGATTTTATTAGAATCCTTGAAGTTTTTGGTCTTCGTATTCAATCCGCACTTTTCCCACTCTTCTTTCTTCTCCTGATATTCTCTCTCTTTAGTAGTAATGCAGAAGAAGGGTCCGAGCTGCCTATAACTGGTATTTTACAGATTGTAGGACTAGTCGTAGTATTTATAAGTGTGCTATTAATCTTAAATTCGTTTTTAAATCATATAGATAGCTATAATCAGAGAGTAATGGCATTAGATGATCGTACACCTGATGAAGAGATGAGGATTGAGCTGAAAGAGTGGGGAAAAAAATTAGGATTTGGGAATGTTAAAATTAGACTTGCGGATTTACCTCCTAATTATTATGGGAAATTAGCAATAGGAGCAGCAGTTGATAAGGTAGTATATCTAGCTTATTCAAAAATTGCTCATTTTCAGACAGAGCGAGAGGACAGTATAATTTATTGTGTTCGAGAACTTTGCTGGCTCTCATTAGAAAAACGTTTCCTATATAATGTTTATTATCTTATACACAATACTTTATTCACATTATATCTTGCACTTTTTGGATTGGTTATGTATTCTGCAACCTCTGAAAATTATATCATCCAAGAGTCCTCATTAATTCTGTGTATATGCATCGTGATTATATTAATGATCTCAGATTCGTTCATCAAGGCTTATATAAGTTCTTATGCTCTCCTTCTAGAATTGGAGTCAGATGTTAAAGTCATCGACGTTTTGAGTTCAGAAAAACGTCCTTCTGAAGAAATAAAACGAGTTTTGAGGTTGATTGAAAAGATTGACCCCCTATCGACTGGATATCCCGGATTCAAATACCGTCGGAATGCGTTAATGCCTGATAGAGAAAGAAAAACGTACTGGGATAATCTATAACAGTTTAAGAAGACTTTATTATGCGTCGTCGATCAAGTTCTTCATTACACAATTTATCTACTTTCTTGATCCATGGATTAGTCCGTGGGACATGGAAAAATTCAACTGATGAATAATCTCGAATTCTAGTAATTACTTCCTGATATAGACCTCTTAATCGTGGACTTTTGACTTGAAATTCTCCATTTAACTGTTTGACTATAAGTTCACTATCAGAGTATATCTGGATATGCTTTTTTGTGAATTGTTTAGTATTTTTTAGTGCACTAATAATTGCTTGGTACTCTGCTTGATTGTTTGTCTGAGTACCGAGGAAAGAACTATGCTTATGTACAATTTTCCCATTTTCTAAGACAAGAAAGGCTGCAGCTGCGGGTCCTGGATTACCCCGTGCGGCTCCATCAGTATAGATTGTAAATCCACTTAAACTAGTCATCACTGATTCATTTTGTTTTGTATTTTTTAAAAATACGTAAGTATGAGAAAACAACACCAGCAAAGAAAATTGTTAAACCATATAGCACAATCGGAATCCATAGAACTTCCAATCTGAGAAAGTAAGTAATATCTCTTCCATATCCTAAAGGTGT
>JAEOTM010000158.1 GCA_016839815.1 Candidatus Hodarchaeota archaeon | reverse complement strand
TCCTCTCGTTTTCTTTTTCTTAGAAGAAAAAATAGCCTCAAGGAGTCGTAATAAGGCTTCATTGAGCCTTTTTTTTGCTTAAGATGGTGTAAATCATCGATCAAATTTTGCTAACCATTTTTTTATTTCAGGTGGAAGCCTTTTTTCATCAGAAATATCGAGATCTACATCAAAATATCTGACGTTTCTTAGCTTTAATACCGATTGAGGTAGGATTTTTAGGTCATTTCCTACTACATCAAAAGTTTCCAGTTGGATCAATTTTCCTATACTTTCTGGTAGTGTTTTAAGTTGATTACTACTTAAATAAAGGCATTTTAGATTTGAAAGTTGTCCAATACTATCTGGAAGTCGCTCCAGTTTATTACATGCTAAATCAAGGGTTTGTAAACTAGTAAGGTCTCCAATAGTTTTAGGGAGGATTTTGAGATTATTGAACTCCAATCTCAATGTTTCTAGATCAGTTAATCGGCCGATGCCTTCTGGAAGTTTCTCCAAACGATTCATGTATATTTCTAATTCCTTAAGGCCAGAAAGATCACCGATACTTTCTGGGAGATGTGAGAGATCGTTTTCATGTAGATGGAGAGTTTCAAGACAGCAAATGTTTCCAAAATTCTTGGGTAGGTTTTTTAGAGCATTATTTTCTAATTCCAGTTTTTCTAGTCTTCTCAGCCTTCCAAAGCTATCTGGAAGTGAGGATAATTGATTATCATGCAAGAGGAGAGTTTTCAGATTTACTAGATTATCAAAGCTCTTCGGCAATTTTACTAAGTTATTATTATGCAAATCTAAATGTTCTAAGTTTATTAACTTTCCAAGACTTTCTGGAAGCTCTCTTAAGGTATTTCCCCTTATCTTGAGTATTCTAAGATTTGATAGATTTTCAATACTCTTTGAAAGAACCGTGATTCGATTATCATTTAGATAGACCTCTTTTAGACTAGTAATCTCTCTTTTCCAATTCGTGAGGAATTCAATATTATTGTCATTTAGCGATAGAATTTCAAGATTCGTCAGTTTTCCTAGATTTTCTGGAATTTTTGCCAATCTATTATTGTTCATTCTAAGTTCTTTTAAGTGTGAGAGCTCCAAGATACATTCTGGTATTGTAATAAATTTATTATCATTTAAAAATAGAGATTCCAAAGTAGATAATTGATCAAAGTTATCTGGAAGACTGTCTAGTAATTTATCATCTAAACCAAGGATTATTAATCGATTCTCTTTAATGATACCTCCGAAAAATCCTTCCTCTGATTTTACCCATTCTTCTAGATCTACACAAGGGATTTTTTCACCTATCTCTCTCTCTATTTGCTTAATTACCGCTAATTCAGAATCTCGTACTTCTAATGGTCGGAATGCCTTTACTTTGCTTTTTCTTTCCATTGTGGGCTGACTGCTCTGAGGGACAGTTTCAATCTTATAATATTTAATCTCGGCCTTTAATGAGATTGGGTAATCACAGTATGGGCACTGTTCCTTCCCTACTTCTAAAATTTCCTGAATCGACTGCATACAAAACAAACGTGCACATTGATCACATTGATATTGTTCTTCTAGGTTGTGATGACTTGTACCGCATAATGCACAATAATATTTTCCCATTTGGATACCTCTACCTCTGTTTAATGCTCTGACATTTTACTTTATTTGATGAGCTGTATTTCATGACTTGTATTGACTACTTATGATAATGACATTCTTCCTCAAGTATTGGAGATAGTAAACTTTCTTAATCCCTGTAGGTTCTGCGTATCGCACACGGGTTGCTAAATGAAATTTGGTGTGGAAATTGTCAGTCCTCTCGTTTTCTTTTTCTTAGAAGAAAAAATAGCCTCAAGAAGTCGTAAAAGTGTGTGAGATTATTTTTAAAGAGTGTTCGGGTCTTATGTCTGGTGGTCTTTTATTTCTAAGTTTATTTCATTCAATGACTTTTTGTAAGTGTATTTCTCTCTTCATTCATCACATTATGATGCAGGAGGAGTTGATAACAGATGTCAAAACAATTAACTGAAGAAGAAATCATTGATGGGTTAAATAATAACGAAAAATATCTCTGGATTGTAAACTCACCAGACAGTAGGTTAAGAACTCTTGTTAAAACAGGTTCCTTAACCTTAATTACTATTGTATTGCTGCCATTATTCTTCATAGGATTTTTCTGGTATATAATTGATTTATTTGGATGGATAGGCTTTATTGTCTTTATATTTGTAGAATTAAGCATATTTTCTGCATATATCATTAGTTATTGGAATTGGTTCTTTGGAAAAGAGGAAGGGATTAAAGAGTCATCAAGGCAGGAAGTTCCGTTAATGGGTTTGTTTGCTGCTTCACTTTTGATTATCATAATGAGTTCTCCCTTTTTCTATCCTAACCAGTTTCAGGGAGCTGTAAACGATCCTCTGGAATGGATAGGTTTTTTCTTGGATTCATTATTCAGTATTCTTCTTTTAAACATTCCTTCTTATTTGGGGTTGACTCTTTCCGATATCACCGTGGAAGGATGGATAGGGAATATTATTGTTTCAATATATAGAGGGATTTTAGGCTCTGCTATCATCTATTTCATTATTGCGATAAACCGAGTAATGTTTGGTAAAGAGGAATATTATGGTTCTTTTGAAGATTTTTACAATGCTTATGCCCTCTTATCCCAACTGAATATGATGATTACAATCAAGGGTAGAATTGTAAACCTTGATCCCTTACTTACCTGCGACATGTTTTTCTTCAATGATACTATACATGCTGAATGGAAAAAGAAAAAGAAGCAAAAATGAATACGACCATCTCCAGTGGTTATTAGCTAGTGGCCACTTCTCGCACACGGGCTACTAATTCGAAATTAGTATGGATCTTTTCAGTCCTCTCGTAAGATAGCCTTAAGGAGTCAAATAGAGTATGTGTTGAGTGCTTCTGGTCTTATGTCTGGTGGTCACTTCTCTTTGTTAATTTTTCTTGTTTTTTCCCTTTTAGAGGGAACGATTTTTCCAGGTAGATTTCTTAAGTTCCCATGGCTTTCATTTTGAATAACGACCTTTAAGAACATGGACTAAAACACAACCCAATACATGTGATTTTTAGGATGTATTGAACAGAACGAATTCCAAACCATGATAATTCCTTATCCTTTCAATCCTGGTTGAATAAGAAGACGTGATTGAAATACCGTGTGCTAATGAGTCTGAAGGAGTGGTTGAAATTGGATGTTGTCTTAGGTGCTAACGGGAACATAGGGAGTTATGTGGTGAATGAGTTAAGAATGGTAAAAGGGGGAGATCCTATCCGTGCTGTGTCGAAAACTGGCAAATTTATCACCTTTGTCCGGAGTTATTCCGTAAAAGGAGTTAAAGCTAATGCTTTAGACCTTAACAGCTTACAAACTGCTGTAAAAGGAGCTAGTACTATTTATCATTGTATTGGTCGGCCCTATGCTAAGTATTCAGAATTACGTTTGATTATGGATAATGTGATTCAAGCGGCTACAAAGGAAGGCCCGCACACTAAGGTAGTCTATGCTGATGTAGTCCATATGTATGGAAGGGAATCTACTCTTAAGGGACCATTGACGGAAACTATGCCCCATCGTGCCCAAGGGCCAAAAGGAAAACTAAGAGCTGAACTTGCGGAAAAACTTCTGCAAGCCCATAAAGAGGGACGTCTCCAAGCTACGATTGGTCGTGGTTCTGATTACTTTGGCCCTGGTAAGATGTACAATTCCTTTTTAAATACGTATGTGTTTGAAAAATTAGGTTGTTCTGAAATTCGACTTTTTGGAAATCTGGATAAAGTTCATAGTTTTACTTTTATCCCAGATTTTGCCCGAGCGCTAGTTACTCTAGGTAAGAGCGAGAAAGCCTTTGGACAAGTATGGCATATTCCCCATATCTGTAGTTTCACTCTCCGAAAAACTGTTGAATCCATTTTGAAGTTTGATTCTACCTATGAATTGCATGTTCCACCTGAATTTTGGGACAATGAACCGTCTCCAATCCCCCCAATCAGGAATATGGCAAAGACTCAGATCTCTCCCGAATATCAGGAATTTCTCTATCAATGGGAGCATGATTGGCAAGTAGACTCGACTAAATTTACCCAAGCCTTTTCTTTTTCATCCACGCCCTTTCTTAAAGCTGTAGAAGAAACTTGTGAATATTACTACCTTGCAGGGGGCGAAGAACTACCTAAATACGAGGATACTGGAAAAATTATTTGACCTACTAAACAATCCGATCCTTTCTGTGGCACCTCCTTTCCTTCTCAAAAAAAGTGTGAAACAGTTATTCAGTCCTCTCGTAGTTTCTAATAAAAAGCCTTAAGGAGTCAGTCAATAGAGGATGTGATGGATTTTGAGACACACACAAATAAAATGCCACTTCAGAAAGAGATGTGAATGATAATGAGGATTTGGATGGGAACTACTATATTAAATATTTTCGACTCCAACCTCTAGTTACCACGATTTTTCACTTTAGACAGATTTCCTTCACACATAGGGCAGGTGGTTAGGCCAACTTCGCTCATTTCGTCATAACAGTTTCCACACACAAAGCGTGCACAGCTGGCACATTGTAATGCTGCATCAGTAGCTGGATGATCTTTACTATCCACCTGACAGAAAAAAGGTATTCCAGCTGCATCTAATAACGTTCTTGTCTTCTTTAACGGGATTGGAGTTGTTCTTGGTATAGGTGAGCGTTGAATATTAGCTGTTCTTGAAACACGGGGAGATCTGGGAGTACTTGAATTACTGGGATTACTTGGAGAAAAGGTTGTCTGCCTTCTTGTGGATCTTTTTGGGAGTATAACCCTGATGACTATTATACCCATAATCAGGAATAATCCAATGAGTGGTATAAGATTTTGAGGAATGTTCGGTGACTGGCTGTCTGTTGTACTATAAGGATTGTTATTCTCTTCTCTAAAACTCATATTATCATAATAGCTTTCTGTAGCTGTATTGTAATCAGTGTACTCTTTTAAGATAAATTTGACCATGTTAATACTTGATCGTTCTGAAACGCTATCAAGATTCGATATTGTATTCAAACAAGCGCCAACATCAGTTTCAAAATGAATCCAACCCGTATCAGGATTGGAAATCCATAATGGGTCATTTACACCATAAGGTGAAAGGTGAAAATAGCAATCTTGACTGGAATTAGGATATGATTGGTATTCCTCTCTCATATAATTGACAATTTTTCCAAGAACATCACCTTCTGAATCACATAATAAGACAACAACGTACACTGCTTGTTGCCATCCTGTACCATCTAAATTTAATCTAAAATCTCCTGAAAATGTATAGTTTTTTTCCTCGTCATAGGAAAAGCTAAATTCTTGTGTAAATGTTCCATAATCATTTGTGTTATCTGCATTAGTCATTTTCAAAGCTTTACCAGCAATAATCTCAGCTGTTCCTCCATTATCGATCCCT
>JAEOTM010000050.1 GCA_016839815.1 Candidatus Hodarchaeota archaeon | reverse complement strand
TGAAAATAATAATGACTCGGAGAGCAAAAAAAGAGTTCTACAATTATTACCCAAGAAATCAGGATTGGTTGACCAAGAAACCCAGTATATGAATGCCAGTCTTTCTCAGAGTATCGTAGGGCCTGATCAACCTGCATACCTCTCTGTTAAACTAGTAAACCCTATGAGTGCTTCAGATCGATATTTTAATTTGACCCTGAAAGTCTACTCAGACCAGTTTCAGATAAAACGAAAGAGTACTGTAGTAAACAAAGCTCAACAAGGGGATTATTTCTTATACCAATTAATCCAAAACGAGATCATTGAAGTCGGTCAAACACATTATTTTAACTTCACGATTTCAGTACCCATTTTTGGAGGGACAACAGTATCATTTTATTCACTGGAGATCATACTTGAATTTGATGGACAGTGGGTTGAAAATATTCCGATTAATTTGGGTGTTGCTGCTAGTACGGTAGTTACCTCAGACTATAACATCAAAACTACAGGGAATATAGCAAATCGGTTCGAATATTCAATGTCTCAAGCATATATTACCACAGGTACCTCTATACAACTGGATCTTAGCTTTATCAATCCTGATGATAAAATTCATAATTATCAGCTAGAGTTAAATGATCATTCCAAGAGATTGAACTTTTATAGAGGTGATACCCCTTTAAATTCTACAGAAGACCTTTCAGGAGCCCACTTCTATTATCCAAATGTTTCTCGAGCTGTTGATGTCAAGTCCGAGTACTCATTATCAATATCTGGGGCTCCTCATTTGGGAATAATATGGGAGCGAGTAGAATTAGATGCCATTCTATATATTGATGAAACAGAATATGATCGAACAACTTTAGCAATAGATTTATTATCCCCAGGAGTCACACCTCAAAATAAACTAAATTTCGGAGAGGGAAAATATGATGTATCGATAAACGAAGAACTCCTGGTATCAATTGAAGTAGAGGGGATAGAATCTCATGAAATTGATGAAGCATCAGGATATGTTCGAATAAGTGACGAAGCAGGTCCAACAGATGAATTTATGAGTGGGTTATTTCAACAAGACGCAGGAGACGTACTATTTGAAGCAACCGTGACAGTAGCCACAGGTATTGCGTTAGGGGCAAGTACGAATACAATTTTAGTTGAAGTGGCTATTATTATTGGTACAGCTATTTTATTCGAAGCAATTAGTTGCCTCTTCGTCGAATATGTTATAGATGATTCTTCTACTTCATATTATGTAGCATTCCCACCTTGGATCTGGATAATTGCTTCTAGTCTTGTAATACACGTAATATATGCTAAAAAGAGAAAGAAATACTAAAAATCTAAAAACAGAGAGAAGACTAGAACTCAAACTAAACACACCTTTACGACTCCTGAAGACTATTTCTTTTAGAAAACGAGAGGACTGACCCTTTCCACACTAAATTATATTTAGTAGCCCGTGTGCGAGGAGTGGGAGTCAGTTGAGCAATGCTGGTGGCCCTCCACGTGTATTTCTTCAGCAGGAAATGTGAATTAGAGGGAAAGTATGAGTCATGTAATCATTATCTTATACTCCTAAGTCTTTATGAAAACTTAAATAGGGGAGAAAACCCAATCTAGAGGTCTTTTCGCACCGAATCTCGGAGAAGCTGTGGATTTCAACTTTAAAATCCGACAAAATATGCTAATCTCCAAGTGTGAAACGACAGAGGTCTCATTTTAGATAATACAGAGGTGAGTATTATTTCCGGACCAGGAATACATTATATTGTTGGTAAAAAATTACCACGAGAATTTTCAAAAATAAAACATGGAAAAACAGCAGAAATCCTACAAGGACTTCAAAATCATCCCAAAGCGACCGCCCTGGGAACACAAGGCCCTGATTTTCTTTTTTTCATGCTCAGGGATATGCCAATAGGATTTTTAGCTGATCTAGTAAATTTAATGATAGAAGTTGGTGATACGATTGCTGACTTCAAGAAGAAAGTTATTGGATGTATACCAGATGAGGTTATCGCAGTTAAAGAACGAGTTGAGGATGGTTCAGCAACAATAAACGAATTAGAAGATGCAGTAACTGATTTTAGGAATCTAGTAAACGGATTAGTCGGAATCATTCAAGCACAGATAACTAACCACGTCTCACAATCGATTGACATCTTCAATTTGCTTAAACATCCAATTCAGAATAATGAAGACTTCCCTTGGTGGTGGTTTGACATATTACATTATATTCGCACGGGGAAATTTGCTGAAGCCCTCTTAAAATCCTCTTTTGAATCATTTGGGCCTGATTCTTCTCAACATGCCTACGCAATCGGTTATTTATCACATATCGGCTCAGATGTTGTGGGTCATCCTTACGTTAATCTTTTAGCAGGAGGGCCTTACAGACTACATGCTCAACGTCATAAGGTCGTAGAATCTTATCAGGATGTGTGGGCGTTTAAAAAATATTATAATGAGCTTGGACCAAACCTATCACCAACTCTTCCCGATGAAGAATTCATTTATAGTGGTCTTCATAAGCGATTTCACTTTGAAGATGGCAGATTACCTGAAGAACTGGCAAAATTAATTTTAGATGCAATGAAGAGAACCTACGGTTCTCAGTTACCGTTTGGAAGGATGATAACCGAGGACGATATTGATCAAGCATATCGATTTTGGTATAGATGGTTCAAAAACCTGACCGCAGAAGGTACTCCTCCACGTCCACAACCCTATTCGTTAACAGGAGAATTAGCCGAAGTTTGGCAAGATTTTGTTGATAATCTTGGAGATATTGCAGATCTTCTCCCTGATGCTTATAATGCAGGAGGAGGAGGACTTTGGGGAATTCTGTTAGCCCTTCTTGCTGCTCTCTTACTTCCAGCGCTTCTAGCCCTTGCGATTGCTGACTATATTCTCGCCAATATAGCAACGATTGGCCTCGCTCCTTTTCGATTTCTAATGACAGTGGCCTATGAATATCTTTACGATGCCTATTGTAAATATCGACAGCTAATTTCATTAACGGGATTGTCTTATCCATTTTCTCGCCATTTAAATGAATGGTATGCTGTTCATTTTACAGATACTGGAGTAGCTGACTATTTTGGAAATTATGCAGATCTAGAAACTTATCCCAAGTTAGCCTGGCAACATCCTGATCCTGAATTTCCAAGCCATTTAGTATTCCCACGAAGTGCTTTAGAACAATTTCGGAGTCAACCCGCACCGAAAAGTTATCTTGGAAAACGACCAAGTCACTACATTGATGGTCATATTAGATATGACGAAGCTGTGATAAATTGGATCCTAGGAATGAATCTTGATGGAATTAATGGGATGACTTGGAACACTCCCTACATAAATCCCGTTCCTCCTCTTGATATAAATGGAGAATACGCATACCTTCATAAAATCATGAAGGATGACATCTTAGGAAATGCTGTACGTTTAACAGGTGGACTCTATAATCGATTTCTACATAGTTTAGAAAATCCTGGAGAAATTATTCCAATTCCTAATTTCAACCTTGATGCGGATAGAGGAATTGGTTATTGGTCATGGAATGTCGACGCGGTTATCCCAACAAATGGCACCCCGTATGATATTCAATTTCATGATATTCCGTGAGGTGGATCCATATGAAAAAGTATTTTATGAAAAGAGAAGGTTTAAGGATTCCAGAACCCATTCGTCAATGGAAAAGGAACCAAACCAAACAGCAGGAGAAATCTGGAGCGGATACGGAGAAACCCGATCCAATAAATGATATTGCATTTCTCTATATCCGAGCAACGGAAGATGATCGGGGAGAGCGTCCCATCGGAACCCCTTGGTGGTTGAGTCCTGACCTAAACGTTTTATCCGCTGAGGGATCAGAAAAAACTCAAATCGAAGTAGGAGTGCCGTATACCTTTGAATGCCGAGTGTGGAATGGTGGAGGACTAGAAGTACCTTCAGCTACAATTGAATTCTTTTTAGTTAGTGCAACTCTTGGTAGGTTCGTTTCAGTTTCGAAACAACTTCAATTATTCTCAGCTTTAGTTCCCGCAGTGCAAGGCGGAGCAAATCATGGGACTACAAAAGTTGATTTCTCTTGGACAGCAGGATCGGAGGATGTGGGACATAAATGTTTAATAAGTCGGGTATATTCATTTTCACCCCTTGATCTACCAAACGATTTCGAATTTCTTGATCCTCCCAATGATCGGCATGTTGCCCAACAGAATCTGAACATATTGGAGCAGAGTTCTGAAGTAAGTATTGACATTGATTACTGTGCTCCTACAGCGATTCCTTATATCAGTCCTCAACAGAAATCGGAAATAAAGCTTGAAGAAACTTGGCATAAATTTAATGTTGAGATTGAAGGTACGACCCTCAAGCAACTGCCCGAATTTCTTCAATGTAAAAAGGAAATCAGAAAATTCCTATATCGTAAAGATTGGAAAGAGGTCGAATTCAGATTAAAACCGGGGAAAGGTACAGATCTCGAAATTGATCGGCAATCGGCCAACCATTGGTCAGGTAAATTTTCTGGTAATGGATTTACGTCCTTTACCCTTACAATCCCTGATTTAGGACTCGACTCCAACGAAGCAGTTATTTATCATGTAATTCAGCGACATAAGGAAAAGGTGACGGGTGGACTTACATTGATCGTTTATTCCACCTAATTCCTCCTTTTTTCTTTTTAATTACCATAGAGTCATGCGGTCAATAGAAATAGCGCAAGGCAACAAGAGTGTTGGTAAATCTTATATACTTGAAATTGAATATGAACTAATTTCTATATGATGTGGTTGGTTTTATGGTTTGGCAACCTCAAGATTATCTTAGACTCCTTGAAATAGTGTTTATTCCAATAGTCATTCTAATTGTGATCTTTTACTTCAGAAATTCAATCAAATCTTTCCTAGAAAAACTTGCTCCCCGGATATCCAAAGTTCAAGCTTTTGGTGTGACAATTGAACTATCTAAATCTAAAGAATTAAAACCATCTTGGATCTCCGATACTAATGATGATTTTAGAGGATTAACACCATCTTATGCTTTCGATAGCGGTGCAAGTAATCTCATCCAAATTATTACATCAAATCCTGATACGAATTATGCGATTATTGATTTAGAATACGGTTCAATTTGGTTGACCTCACGTTTGTATATCTTCTCTGTACTCTTTGATCTATATACGAATATTGAATACTTGGTTTTCGTTGATTCAGATGGATCTAAGACCTATCAATTTATTGGATATGCGAACTTGAAAGATATTAGATGGGCACTAGCTAAAACTTATCCGTGGTTAGAAAAAGCATTTGCGGAAGCATACAATAATTACTATCTTAACGAAGAAGTTTCGCTCCCTGAGAATCCTGATTCGGCTGCATCGGTCGTACAAACCTTTCTCGCTAGTATTCAATTACCAAATGCTCCTCAACCCCCTGAAGATGCAAAAAAATGGGTAGAACCGAAACCAGGAATGAATACATGGGAAAAATCAAGGTGGATAGATCGGTACACACTCTTCACGAACTTAGGTCATGTGATTCGGAAGGAATATGTCATTGACTCAATGAATCAAACTAAAGAAGAGCGGATAAGGGCAATATTAAGACAGAATGGTCCCCTAGTAGCTATACTAGATCAAGATAATTCTTTCCAAACGTTGATTGATAGAGAAGCATTGTTAGAGACTGTTACACAAGGTTCAATATAGGGATTTACCAGATTCATAGATAGATAATCTTTCATCGTGAATGGTATTTGTAAGGTTGGATGAGAAGTATGATTAAGAGAGATTACCATGTAAAATATAACAAAACAATTGTCTCAAGATTTAAATTTCCAGAGTCTTTAAACGCATTGATTAAAGAGCTAGAGGAATACGACTCACAATGTCAGAAAACCTCCACGCGTATTTCCTAGAAGAAATCTGCTCTATCAACGGGATGTTCTATCCCAGCACTCGTTTACCATCCCATGGTTACTGATGCTAGTTTCCGAAATTAAATACGCCCAGAACATACTTTTTAGGGAATAATCTTCTCTTTCTCAATTAAATCGGAGGGTTTAAAATTCAGTCTGGAGATTTGCGGATTGGAGTTTTTTTACTTAAGATGATCCTAAATGATCAAAAAAGTCTGAACAGTGATTCTTACCTCTTGGATGAACCGCTTAATTAAGGAGATATTATAAACGTGGTGAGACAAGGTCAAAACAATTCCAAAAAAATAGATAAGGATTCAATGTTAGTTACAAAGGAAGAAAAGTACTCCATCGAAAAACAACGATTATACAAGTATTTTTTAAACGACCCAAATACTCCTCTGGATGAACATAATTCTACAAAATATAACATCTTCAAATCTGCAGAAAAATTATGTCCTTCATACAATAATGGGGAAATACCACCTATAGATGTTCTTGAAATTTACTTAAAGGCATTGGTGAAGTTTATCACCAATAAAAAATCAGATTTAGAAATTGTACTGGATAAAACATTGAGACCATATTTTGAAAGAAATCCAATTGACGATCCAAATGCTTTAGTAAAAACTGGGTATGAAATCACCATAAGTTGTCCGTTTCCAACTCATAAAAGTGGTTACTTTAAAATTAACTGGCCTAAAACACTCAAGGATATTGATGAGAAGCATAATGACTCATATTACCTCAAAGAACTGATCAAACCTCTTCTAAGCGAAGTGAGAACCAAATTCCCAAAAGTAAATCCTCTGCATCTACTTTTGGAAGCAGGAGTAATGACTGCAAATACTTACAAAGTGGAATTCACCCAAGGAAGGGTAAAATTAAGTATAAATTCCCAATTAAATTTTCACGAGGACTTAGTGAGGATCACTAAAACTTTAGGCAATCAAACCACTAACAAAGAAGAAGTACTATTAGCAATTTCCAAAAATGGAACAATAAGTTGGTTAAAAATTCCCCTGGATGAAGTAGCTGATCCTCTCGAACTTCAAAAACAGATTTCCGAATCGATGGGAGTAAAAATAGACAAGGAAACAATTTTCCAGATCGCAAAAGGAGAATCCGTAAAAAATAACCCAAATCGGAGCAAATTTCTTCAAAAAAGTATCGAATATACACTATATGATCGTCAAAAGAGAAATAATCAGAAATTTGTTCTTCCATATGAGGCAGTAATTTTTGCCTCCCTTTCATTCAAAGAGATCAAAAATCTAGCAGAAGACCTTATGAGTAGCGATTACAAAGAAATTCTCGAACCAATTACCTCTAGATCGCAGAGAATTCTATCCATCCTCGAATTTGAGGCTCTAGAGAAATTTCTGAATATAAATAGATACGAAAAGTTCGAATCTGATGAGGAAAAGGCAAAACGAGAAAAAATCCAATTCACTGATATTGGAAAGCTCGAAAATCTAATACTACTAAGTTATCTCTATTCTTTTGTCAATCCTAGAAAGGATGTAGCGTGTCCAGTCTTATACATTCCAGAAGCAGCAAAAGTCATTTCTGAAATTGGTCCTTTAAGCTACTTTGGAATGAACGCAAGACCTCCAGTTCAAAAAAGTCTACTTGATGAAATAGTAGAATTATTGAATGGGAATACTCTAATACAAGATAAGTTTCTGGTATTTTCTCACAGAGTAAAAACAGGGGATACGGTAGTGTTTAGCTATGCGTTTGTGATGCCAGGATTAAATGAATACAAAGGATACACGGACAGACTAGACTGCTTTGTTCTTAGTTTTATTTCCAAAAACTTAACACTGGAGTTCCTAGAAAGAAAAGATATTAAGAACTTCGTTTTTGAGCAAATGCAAGATCTGATAATGAATTTCAAACAATCACCAGGATTGGAATGGTTGCAAAGAGAATTTTCACGCTATATCATCCCAAAAAAACACCTTGAACAGACAGATGATGAGAGGAATCCTGATGAGAAAAGTTGGAATGCTTGGGCACAGGGAATGTTGATGATGTTTTTAGATAGTTTAAGAGGAGAAAGACCAAATTTTACCTATTATAGGAATCGTACTAATAGTATCAGAAAGATATTGGAAAGAAAAGGACTTTTGCTTCTAACTCAACTTGAACGACTACAGGAAGAATGAAAAGTACATTAGGAAGATTTCTGAGTCAGAAGCCAATGATAAGTAGAACTCTGAATCGACGTTAAAGATAGAAGCTTAAATCCTACTTTATGGAGATCATTAAGAATTAAGGCTCTTTTAACAACAAAATCAATTTTTTCAGACAGGGGACGGAAACTGAAGGATAGTAGGAAGAAACCTTGCGGTTTGAGAACATTCCAGAGGACGTGAAGAATTGATCCATACTCAATCAAATCAAAATAGTCCAAAGCGTATATGGCTGATACCGCATCCACGGATTGAGGTTGAATTCCCAGATGTCTGATATCCTGAACACAGAATTGAACTTTATGGATGTACAGATCATCTATCCACCTATTCCTCATATTTCGAAATAGCTGGACAGTTTTTTCGGAAAAATCAATAGCAGTAACGCGAAATCCTGATGTAATGAACTGTTGGATAACTTTAACTGAGTCAGTTCCACTACACACATCCAGTATATGGGCATTACTATTCAGATTATTCATGAATGATTGGAGGAGGGACTCAGACAAGGGCATGGTTAATAAAAGCTTAACTCAAGACCTTTTTTTAAAGATGTGACCATATCAAAAAAAATAACAGAAGAGAAGTGACCACCAGACATAAGACCAGTACTCATCATTAACACATTTTTACAACTCCTTACGGCTATTTCTT
>JAEOTM010000157.1 GCA_016839815.1 Candidatus Hodarchaeota archaeon | reverse complement strand
TTCCATACACGAGCATCAGTGGGTCTAATAGGATCAAAATATCGACCACTTTGAGCTATAACTAAATAAAAATATGTATCCCAATGTGTACCTAGTAAATCAACTAGAGTATCACCAGTAAACATCGTTGTATTTACTGAGGTATTAGTATGGTTAAATTCATCAAATAAAATAAGAGTAAGTTTGAAAATCATAATTTTTATCACAATAAATATCAAAAGTGTTGATGCTAGAGTAACGAATGTTTTATGTGATCTGACCCACGATTTTATTTGATTAAAATACCTAGCTACGGTTAGATAATTTATAATGACATCATCTTCTGACATCATGACTCACCTTTACCTCACGATACTTCTCAAATTCATGTAATAATGTTCCAATAGGAATAATTAACCAAAAAACAATAGCCAAATAGACAATACTTGTACTTAGCGCTAATTCTTGCGTAACTCCCTCTAGTAATACTAATTGGACGACCATAAATGGTAGCTGACTTAAACCTGATGCACTGGTAAGTGAATTTCCAATCAGTCCTGAGGTTAAGAGAATAAAGATAGCCATACCTAATGAAATATTAAGATCCATTGATAAGGTCACAATCCAAAAAACTATGCCCTCTATTATCCAGATAACTACACTCGCCATGCTACCGTATAAAATAACCCACTTATTCCGAATTAAATGGGAAATTTCATTCGAGACAACTTGTGCAGTATCCTGCTCATCAGAAATAATTTTTCTTTGAGCAATACCCGAAATTAAATTCAGGACTTTAATGAGGTATAATGTTAACTTTTCGTTGGCTAGGATAATCAAGAAGATAACAAAACCACCAATTATTAATCCACTGAGTAGTAAATTAGAGACGATATCCGACTGATTTAGGATGGAATCTAAACCCTGTAAAAATCCAGAACTCAGAATTAGGACTCCCATAAAGATTACATCAAAAGTGCGTTCTAAGATGATTGATGCATAAGAAAAGAAGAGATTATAATTCTTTTTCTTGGCTATTTCATAGGGTCTGTATAGTTCTCCCATTCGGAAGGGAAATACATTGTTTATGGCAAATGAGAATGCAATCAAAGAATAAATCTCCCAAAATCGAGGATTTTTCTGCATTTGGTCATTCACGGAGGATAAAAAATATTGCCATCTAAAACTTCGTACGAGTAGGGACGAATAATAAAGTAGAAGAGCCAACAGTAGAAGAAAAACGTTAGCTTTAAGAAGAGATGATATAACATTATCTACACCTAGATAAAAGATATAAATTATTAAAAGGAGGTAGAGGAGGAGCATAACCAAAAGAGTCTGCTTATTGAATTGAAATTTGAACTTCTCAGTATTCTCAGACATTCTATTCTTTCCCCACTATACTTAACCAACCCACTTTTTTTCATGACCAATTTGAGTAGATGAATCTTCTGAGGCTCCTGCAACCTTTTTTCCACAACTAATGCCATGAAGGAGAACCAAATCCATGTTAAGATATTGAAATGTTCCTGTTCTTCCTATTAGATCTAAATTTTCAAGTTGGGATAAGTAGGAGCGAACTAATTGAATGTTTTCCTCATAATTTATGTCAAAGATAGGATAGGCATGATTAATTCGCAGACAAAAGCTATCAATGATCTCCTCCTTAGAGAAAAATGACAAATCCATTAATTGGGATTGAACTAGTTGGATGAGTTCAGGATCAGAGAGTTCCCACTTTTTATCACCTTTATTACAGGTAATCTCTGCTATAATCGACGTCTTACCAGGGGGACACATTTTTCCTCCATATTTCGATGGTTCACTTACCCGAACAAAAATATGCTGATCCTCGGGAAAATAAATCCAACTATCCGAGGTAGCTTCTTCTTTATCCAGCATAAAGCCAACAAGGATAAGATCTCGATATTTAAGACGAGTAGCAGCAGTTTGAACATCTTGTGGAACATGATCACCAAGCGTACTGATTAGGGTAGGTATCGGAATGGAACTAACAACAGTAGTAAAATCAGTAACCGTCTCATTTTCATTAAAAATCATTTCAGTTATCTTATTCCTTTCGACCATCAGCTTCGTAAGCTTTTTCTCGGTATGAATGTAATTGTGGTTTGTTTCAATATACTTGGCCATCTTGTTTGATAATACTTGAATACCCCTGGACGGATAATAAAATTGCTTATAGAGAGTCATAGCAATTTTAGATTCAGGATCAGGCTTCAAAATACTATTTTTGATAATGGAAAAGAAATTAGATGTTTTAATCCGTTCACTAGCCCACACAGAGGAAATATCACGAGGTTCCATGCCCCAGGTTTTCTTGGTGTAATCATAAAAGAATAAATTGTAAAGAGTACTCCCAAAACGATTACGAACCCAATCCTCAAAATTATCCTCTCCCTTACGACGTGTGAAAAAATACCTGAAGAATGCATACCAATAGGTAAAACCTGCTTTGACAGTAATCCAAAGAGGCATTTTTAAAAGTGCAGAAAACGGTTTGATTGGATAATCATAATACTTCCCTTTCATGAGAATACGACTGGATCTCTGTCGTGTTTCAATATTTTCCGATCCCACAACATCAAAAAAAAATTTTTCAATGTCTTCCTCCCGAGTCAAAAAGCGATGGCCGCCAAAATCAAATCCGAATTTACCCTGATCAGTATTAAACCAAATAGTACGTGAAAGACCTCCCACACTATCATTAAGTTCGAAAATTTCAGCTGATAGGGACAAACGAGAGAGTTCGTAACCACAGGAGAGACCCGCTAGACCTGCACCAATAATAATGGTTTTTTCTGGCTTTTCACTTGAGCTCATGATAGTCATTCGACATAATATTGTAGAGTTAAAATTCTTCTTTTCTCTGAAAAGCAAGAAGTGAGGAAAATTGTCCATAAGGGAATATTTAGACCAGTCATTTGGGAGTGTTTATGAAATGGATTAGCTTATATCATTCAGATAATTGCGTTTATTTGAATTAGCAGTGCAAGTACATGGATGAAGCACCAAGAAAAAAGATGTAACGGAATAATCTCAAGTAAATCTGAAAACTAAGTAGCTTAGGAGAGAAATAACATGGGTCAATTTAAACTATTCACAAAATCCATTGTCTTTAGTACACGCTCCCGGAGACGATTTTTTACATTTGTAGCGGTATTCGCGATATTAAGTGGAGCAACAATCATACTGATTAATTTTTTTGATGGCTTTTCACGACAGGAATTATTAGATCAAAGAGGAATCGTCTTAAAAGCATCTGCATTTGGAGATGAAGCAGCTTCACCATTGTCATTAGCAGAAGCGACGCTTAATAGCCCTACTGGGATTGGTATAGATGATGGGGATACGCTTGAGGGAGCTTCAAAAGTCATCTTCTACAAATATGTAGACTTTGGATCAACTTTGCGAATATTTAGTTTGCATCCGAGTTACCCGTGGGCATTTTCAGATTTGAAACCGAATAATTTGGCGAAAGGACATTTTCCTCATAGTACCCATCAAGTATTGGTGTCTGAAGATATAATCATGACTTTAGCCGATACACAGGATGGAAACCAAATATTCACAAAACCTGGATTAGGTACATCATTCACGCTTGGAAGTAATGAAACTGATGATTTTGAATTGTCAATTTCAGGGATATTCAAAAAACCATTTGCAGCAGAAAAAGATACCCGTGAGTGGATATTTTTAACTGAAAACGCATTTAAAACCCTTGTCAATCCCTCACATCTCAATCTTCTCGACAATGAAATATATATCCACTCAATAACTGTTATTGCAGGAGGAGATGTCTTTACTGGAGGAACATATACAAGAGTTGATGAATTGGCAGCAAGATTGGAACCATTAAGTGAGGGAGCCAATGCTAATTTTCTTGATCCCGAATTTACTCCCAAATCTGAAAAAGAAGAACTACGGAATATGATGTTCTTATCCTTATTATTTGGCTTATTTGGAACGTTTGTAGTAAGTACATTATATTCTTATTTAATAACCCGATTCCGAAGACGGGAAGTAGCGGTTTTAAAAGCAATGGGTTATTCAAAATGGAGTGTTCGGATTGTAGTCCTAAGTGAAATACTTGTAGTAGCAGTAACTGGCTTTGTTCTTGGATTATTAGCGATACAGGGGTTTATTTATCTAACAAGGTCATCAGCCTATGTATACAATATAGTGTTTAGTTCAACAGCTTTATTATCATTCTTGGCTGTCGTGTTATCAAGTATCCCAGGATTTATCCTAATTACAACGCGTATCTTAGGAGTACGACCCATAGAAATTTTCCGACAGAAGTAAAGAGGTAGAGAACATGAGTTCAAATATATTAATTGAAGCCAAGAATTTAACGAAAGAGTACATTCGAGGAAGGAAAGAAGTAGTAGTAGCAGTCAATGATGTCGATCTGGAAATACCTCGTGGAAAATTAATTATGGTCACGGGCCCTTCAGGTTCAGGAAAGTCCACCCTATTAAACGTATTATCAGGCTTAGACAAGCCCACAGAAGGAAAAATTATCTTTAGTGACGAAGATATATCAGAATGGGAAGAAGATCGTCTCGCACAATTTCGACAGGAAAATATTGGTTTTATCTTTCAGAACTGGGAATTAATTCGCACATTAACCGCGTTAGAGAATATCGAAAGTCCTCTGTATCCCCTGAAAATTAAAAGCAAAGAAATCCGAACGCGTGCAATTTCATTACTCAAACAAGTTGGCCTATGGGATAAAGTCGATAATTTTCCTGATGAACTTTCAGGTGGCGAGCAACAGCGGATTGGAATAGCCAGGGCATTAGTGGGAAAACCCAAGATAATTTTTGCTGATGAACCAACAGGTAACTTGGATCTGGATAATGCGGGGTCTGTGATGCGATTACTGAAGAGTTTTACGAAACGTGATACAGCGATTCTCGTAGTTTCACATAATGAAGAACTGAAGAAGTACGCGGATAAAGCGCATCGCATGTCAAATGGACGATTTATCTAAAGGAAAATACAAAACGGAATAGGGTAATATCTTTATGATATTACTTAAATCCGTCAAGTAAGCGTGAGGCAAGAGTATCGATATGCTTGGAGAAGGGATGATCAGGATTCTTGAGACTAAAGATATTACGCGACCCTTCACGAGCCACTTCACAGAAACAGGGAATGGAAGTTAAGACATCCATACGCATTTCACTCTTAATGGTACTCTCAAAGGTTTTGACGAGCTCCATGTCAGCACTGCTCCACACACCTTCTTCAGGAGGACAGGTCTCAGCTACAACACGATTTAAGACAACATAATTGATACTGTCAAGGAGAGAATAAAGTTGAGTGACCATACTTTTGGTTCCCGAAATATCAAAGTCATCGGCTTTGAGAACAAGACAGGTGGCATCACTAATGACTAAACCATCAATACTCTCCATTTGGACACCAGGAGAAGTATCGATAATAGTAAAATCAAAATCAGCATCACTAAGCTCATCACGGAGTTTGAGAATACGTTTAAGAGAGCGTTGGCGTTGCTTTTTGTCCGCACGAACAATTTCGCCCATCTTACGAAAATCAGTCGACGCAAAAGCCGCGTATAAGGGAATTTTATACTCCTCTTCAAACGAAAGAGTCATCCGATAATTCTTCGTCTGAGGATACCCTACTCGACCACTCTTCTTGGACTGATTTTGAATCCGACTCCTTTATTCCGTTCGAACGAGAAAATGTCCCATATCATCCTTCCATCCGCACTTTTCCTATCCTTGATCCCACTGGCAAAACTACAGGGTATGAAATTCCATCTGGAGAGGATTCCTTCGAACTTGTAGCCTCTCGTGATCAATCCTCACGCCACTGGTATAACACAACCAATAAAATGTATACTTATTGTTCGGATTCTTTGGTTCATGAACCAGGAATTCACAACTCTACTAATTGGGTGACCGAGGAGGAATACCCCCATTGTTTTATTCTGAAATTAATCAATGGCAGTGAGTATTCCTATTCCTCTCCTCAAGCTATTAGTGAGGGACTGAATAAAATCGAGAACACTTCCATTTCCAGTGTGTCTTTTGACTCATTCAATGGGATGATGGGTTTTTATCTCAATATTGCAGATCCTACTTGGGGACATGGTCAGTATCTTTACTATCCTCGCTTATCTAATGCCTCACTACCTTCATTTCCCCTGTACTCCATCTTTCCTCATCTTTATGTAAACACTGGAACAACCTTCTTGGATCGAATCCTCAGTGATCGGTCACTATATTTCATTCCTTCTCAGAACCCCCGTAACACGCTTCAGTTTTTTCAGCTCAACAATACTTGGGGAATCAAATATTCTACTCCCTCCCTTTCTCTCTTTGGAAGTTCTTGGAATCTTGTCCATGGATTTAAGTATAATTTTACAGATGGTCTTTTTCATATGATCAACGAAATTGAATGTCTGTCTCATGACTTTTCAGATGTTGGGTTTGCTTACGAGGTGACTAGTACTCCCCAAACTGAGGGAACTGCTCTTGTCCCTACTCACTTCCTTCTTGCGAATGAAACCCATCACATCACAAAATCGATCTCTACTGTGTGGGATGCAAATACCTATCTAACCGATTTCCTCCCTCAGGTAGAACTTATATCAGAAAATGAACAATCTCACATTGGTTTTACTTTTGCGGATATGGAACGGGCAGGTTTTACCCAGAAATATCTGGATGTCCATTATCAGGTGTTACCCGATGGAACTCCACGTAAAACTCTTCGCTTTGGAATGCATGGTTATGGTCCTTATACTAAAGGGTCCCGTATAGAGATTGATCCTAGTCCGTGGACTTGTAATACAGACAACTGGGACTTATTCCGTCTCTATGGTGATACTTCTGGGTGGTATACCTCAAATAACTATATGCGTGTAGGTCGTTTCGATACCTACGAGCCTGGGCAGGGCTGGCTTGAGGTAAAGTATGATTGCTTTTTTGCCTTTAATACCGGAATTCTCACCCAAATCGGTGATATCTCGAATATTACCTTCAAATTATATGCTTTTAACAATTATATGGAATCTGGTGAAGGAATAAGCTCGTATTTGTACAATCAAGAAGACGATGGGAAGGTAGTGAACGAAGCGGGTCATTCGATACCATTAGATCTTGGTACCTATTCATATAAATCCGCTGTTTATACGGGGACAGGATCAGGGTGGAAAACGATGGATGCTTCAAAAACCGAAGATCAGCTCGACGATTGGGCAAATTGTCGTCATAATAGCATTAGCTATCTATACTTCCGGTTTAGAGGATATGGAGTTGATGCTCGAAGTTTGGACACCATTGATTTTCAGGAATCTTCCTACAGTGGAACGACATATGATCCTTATCTCGCGTTTGATTACACCGCGTCTGATGCAAGTGTCAATATCACTGGAGTTATTACTAATGCAAGTAACAATACTCTTTCTGGTGTTACTCTCGATCTTTACCATGAATATGAAAATGAATTGTTAGTATCTGACACCACAGATGGATATGGAACGTATTCTCTCGCCACGAATATTTCCAATTGCGATGATTACCAGTTATATGCCTGGCATACCAGTTATAAAACCCAAAACATGAGTATTCGGCCGAATATGACCCAAGTAGTTAATTTTACTTTAAGTTCAGAGTCAGCTCCTACTTGTAGTCCTTCAGCCGGGTATAGAAATGCTTCTACCCATAATGATGACTCGGGTGGCTGGTCTTCTGAGACAAGTGCCTACGAAATTGGCACAAATTATGCCTATAGCTCGGGTAATGGCCATGACCTGCGGTACAGCGGTTTTTTTTCTGAGAATCTTCCTAATCTTACCATTAAGGGGGTATACGTTTATCTTCACTGGCGATCCGTTGTTAATGATCTTCTCCGAGTAAAAATCTACTGGTATGAGAATGGATTAAGCAATTCTTCAGATTGGATTTCTTTGGATAGTCAAATTAACTGGGGGTTAAGTACCGTAAACTTTACTAGTGTGACTTCCTGGATAGCACCCAAGATTAATCATATTGGTTTTAAAGTCATGATAGAAAAAACCGCGAATGGGTCAACGGAACCGATTCTTTTGGATTGGATTGGAATCTGGGTCGGTTATTCAGATATTCGAGTTGTGGATATTTATGATTCATATCCCACTAATAAGGGAAATTCCCATGCATTCGAGTTAAAGTTCAAGAATGTTGGCACAGTGACAAGTGAAGCATCGTTACCATGCAATGCTACTCTCAAAATTCAATCCCTAAATTATACGGATTTTTATGTCTGGGTTAATAATAGTTACTCTTATAATGTTGAAGCACTTGATCCTGGAGAAACTACGATTTTTTATGGTGCCAAATCTGTTCCTTCAGTTTTCAAAGGTTATTCTGATCCCTCCTGTAGTACTTGGGCGGGTTGGTTTGCTCAGAATATCGGAACTTACAATATAACTGATGTTTTTCTCTCTGGAGTTGACTGGAATACCAGCTCTAGTATGTCAAATGAATTATATTCGGTAACTAGTGGTTCAGAACACAAAGTATTTGTTCCAGTCATAATGTATCATGAGTTAAATACCGATATTCCTATCGATCATTTTAATACCATTGAAACCAATAATAATCTCAAAGTTCTGAATCAAATTACAGAAGAATGGGTAAATACAACCTTTAAAGACCACCTTTCAACGGATTTTATTCTGAAGGTATTTGAGTCAAACAATGATACCACAGGTCTTAATAAGACAACTAGAGGTGATTTCCTAAATGAGAATGCTGGTGAGATACTTGGATTATCTGGAAATTGGTCACTAACTGAAGGTACATCAGACTCAAATCATGGATTTGATTTACTTGCGGTTTATTTCAATGAATCTGTAACAGATGCAGGGAATCCTTCAGGGGGGAATAATAGAATATTTCTTGAATCATGGCTTGACGCAAGGGCAACTTTGCACGAAGTGCTTCATGTCTATATGTTTGATATCCCAGGTGATATAGACAATAATCTGACTGAACATCTAGAGTATAATCACAATAATACCGTTTTTCCTTCACCTTTCACATGGAATGGAGTTAAGTGGATTGAAAAAGAAGATTATTCTCTTTTTAATTATACAGGTGCTTATATTATGGGATATAAACCAGCAGGCGCATGGTATCTGCATCCTACTACTGAATACTATTCTTTAATTCATGTAGCAATGTTTGATGGATATAAAGAATAATTTTTATAGATTAGAGTTCACAGTAATTCAGGCCTTTCCTTTCCATACCTAGGTGAAAATCACTGGAACGAATCAAGCCATCGAATAACAGGATTGCGGGTTTGACGTTAATTTTCCTATTTATATCAGTACATAATCTTTCGGGGGGTGTAACCACAGAAATTAGTAATAGTTCAGTAACAGTAAAAAAAGGATCCTTTAAAATTGATAATACATCTGAAACCT
>JAEOTM010000024.1 GCA_016839815.1 Candidatus Hodarchaeota archaeon | reverse complement strand
GTCGTCGTTACATATTCTTCGCCATGTGCGTAGTAAATATCCATCTCATCATCTCTTCCATCAGACCATACGACATGGGGAATATCATTGGAATCCACTCGAATCGTAAAGTAATCACCGGGTCTAGTGAAGGTGTTAGAGGTGGTAGCACCATTTGCAATGTCTATTGGAGTACTAAAAGTGGGTTCTCCTGATTGAGGGAACTCTAAAACTCGATAGAAGGGTTTAAACGATGTTCCTCCTTCATCATCATAATAACTGACATGAAGTCTACCTTGGGAATCAATATCCATATCAGGTTGCCATTGGTTTCCTGTAATACCTGGATTGACTTGATAACGAGTACTCCAGGTTAATCCAAAATCATCTGAATAGCGAATATAGATATCCCATAATCCGTCTGGTTCAAATTTTTCAGCCCAAAGAACATATAATCGATCATTTTGATCAAAACGAAGTACTGCTAGAGAACCTTTTGTCGGTCTTTCATCGGGTGAAGTTTCGAAGGTTCCGTTTTCCCCATCTAAATTGACATCGACCGGAGGACTGAACGTGAGTCCTTGATCGATCGAAGATGTTACATAAATGTCTCCCCAGTTGCCATCTGTAAACCACATCCAAGCAACATATACATTATTATTGCTATCTGTTGTAACGTAAGGACCGAGGTGATCATCAGGGTTTGTTATTGAATCAGTTATCAAACTAATTTCACTAAACGTGCTGCCGTTATCATCCGATCGTGTTAAACGAACAAAGGTTACTCCTGATGTCATATTAATATCATCATAAACAACATACAGTTTTCCATCATTACTGACGGTCATTGTTTCTTTATCAGCAAATCCTATTCCATAGCTAGCTGTTGCTAATGTCCATGTTTCTCCATAATCTATGCTTTTCGCAGTTGTCATCTGCGTAAAACCTTCCGTAATTGGATCAACTAGAGAATATTCTAAGTAGGTATAAAACAAAGTTTCAGTTGATTCGTACCATACCAACCAAGGATCCGATTGTCCTGTATCTGGGACAAAATTGGGCATATTAAAAGGAATTGACCATGTAAGCCCATTATCAATGGATTTAGAAAAGCTAACTCGAACCCCTCCACCATTATGAGTATCAGATTCCTTCCAACCAGCAAAAATAGTTCCGTTTCCACTAATTGCTATCGTTGGTTCTACATGATGCAAATAAGGATGGTCACTAGTGGACAACAAAACATTGGCAGAGAAGTTAACAATTAATGAACTATCATTTGTTGCTGTAATTGGATTGATTTGGATAAACAGAGAAAGGAAAAACAATAACAAGATTTTTTTCATCAATAAAAGCTCCTCCATTCAGGAATAAGGATTCGTATATTTTGCAATTGTATGCATTTAAAATATACTAGATCACTGCAACTCATGGATACATACCAAAAGGAAGTTGACTCACCGTGCAACGTCTTATTATTTTGACCAATTACAGTAAATTTAATTGAAGTAGGTTCAGAAAATAATCCTTTTTCGATGGTTATTCACATTTTTCTTTTCGTTGTTCAAGCTTCCCATATTCCACTACCTTCAGCTATTTAAACCATAGGTATGCTGATTTACGTGAGTTGGATCTTGATCTAATCTCTCTAGTAGTGAAATCCTTGAATTCAAATGAATATCTTTGACCAAAAGCAGAAAATTGAATATAATTTGGATTATTGGTGACTGTTCTATGCAATCAAATAACCTATTAAGAAATGCTGCTTTTTCTCTTTTACTTTTCATTATTGTCAGTGCTATTCCCCTCCCTCGATGCAGTAATAACTACCCACCGTTGACCGAATACGAATTATCCGGAAATATCTCGTTAAACGATTTTTTACTCTCTGAATTAGCATTACTTTCAAAATCTCAATCTACTAATGGTAATTTGTCAGAAATCGATCCTATGGTACTTGAAGAATTTGTTGATGACTTTTTTAGCAATCAAACTTTAGCTCAGTTTCAAGCTCCTGGTGTAGTGGTTACATTCGTTCGTGATACTGAGATTCTTTTGTCTAAAGGATACGGTTGGGCAAATATTTCAGCAGAAGAAATCATCAATCCAAATACAACTGTATTTCGTGCAGGATCCATCTCAAAGTCATTTGTTGCAACCGCAGTTATGCAATTATATGAACAGGGTCTCCTTAACCTCAGTGCTGACATCAATGATTATTTACCAACATTGACAATCAATGATACATATCCAGATCAACCAATCACAATGTCACACTTACTCACTCATACTGCTGGATTTGATGAAGTATGGAACGTTAGTTTTGAAGCTGACTCTGAACTAATTACTTTACCTGATTTTTTACGTTCAAATGTTCCATTACGTATATTTCCTCCTGGAGAAGCGACTACTTATTCTAATTATGGTTACGCACTGGCAGGATATATCGTGGAGTTGATAGCTGGCGTTCCATTTAGTCAGTACGTGAATACTTCTATCTTAGATCCTCTGGGAATGAATTCCTCGGGATTTGAACAACCCTTTTCGCCAAAATCTTTTACAAACTTTGCTCAAGGATATGTGATTTCGAATGAGAGTGAGTTCGAACCGATGGATCTGTATTACTTCTCTCCTTATCCCGCTGGTTCTTTTTATACAACTGGTCGAGATATCTCTAAATTCATGTTAGCTCATTTGAATAATGGCACTTATAATAATCAGAGTATTCTAAACGAAACTACAATTCACTTCATGCACGAAAAACAGTTTTCTCATCATCCTCAATTAGAAGGTTTTTGTTACGGATTTTATGAATATTTTGCTAACGACATTCGTGCTATTCACCATGCAGGTGATTTGTATGGATTTGCAAGTGAACTAATGTTATTTCCTGATTATAACTTTGGGTATTTTATTTCTCAAAACAGTGTAGGTAACGGACTACGAGATTATTTCACAGCTGTTTTTGTAAATGAGTTTTTACCGGGGGAATATTCTTCACCTGTGTCAACTAGTGATTTTAAAGATCGTATGCATCTCTATACAGGGACTTATTGGCATACACGATATCCCCATGAGCTCTACGAACAATATAAAGAGAGTATTCCTTTTTCCAGTATAGATTTGTTAGTCAACGAATATTTAAATCTATTATTAACTAATATAACACAGTTTGGTCAATCTTATCTTATTGAATGGGTTGAAATTGAACCATTTCTTTTTCAATATAGTGGTAGAGATACTAAGCTCCTCTTGTATCCGGAAAATGAGGAAATTAAGTATATCTTCTTTGGCCTCTCTGCTTATGAGAGACATTTAGACGAAGTACCTCCTACGTCCATTTCACCTACTTCTAATACATCTCTAACAACTGAGATTTCAGAAACTGCTACGACTGATACATCAACTAGTACCAGTACCGATTTTGGATTCTTCTATTTATTGCTTGGTCTATCCATTTTGCTCATTAAACGCAAAAGAAGAAGGAATTTCGAAGGAAACTCATGAGATCTCAAAGGGTTGTCTAATTATTGTCTTAAGTCGTTCAGGTTTTGTTCTACGAGGATCACTAAGATAGATTTCATGATGTTTATTCTTTAAACCATCAAATTGGCCACCAATTTCTTCAATATGATCGTGGAGTTTCTGTATCGTAGGCCCTTCGTCTGAGTATGGCCCAAGGTACATAATCTGAGCGGATTTTCCCTCTTGATATGATTCAAATCTAATTTTTAAAATACTTGGTAGTTCTTTACCTTTCGTTTCCAACTCAGCGATTGCTTCCTTCACCATTTCTTCGGTGATGAATTCAGGTTGCATGACAAGGGAGGTCCATTTCCATTCATCTTTACGGTCCATGAATTCAGTGGTAAAAACAGTCAAATCATCTGCCCACCAAAGTCCTTCTAATGGCATGACC
>JAEOTM010000156.1 GCA_016839815.1 Candidatus Hodarchaeota archaeon | reverse complement strand
ATTGGCTTGTTGCTGGAGCTCTTGCTATTATTTGTGGTATTATTGCTATTTACGGATACCAACAACTCGCTGGTAAAGATAAAGGCGATCTCCTAATTTGGGGAATAATTTATATTGTTGTAGGACTCGTAGGCACAACCCTTGGTGGTTTCCTCGTCTTCATTGGTGGTATTGTCCTCGTTATTGATTACTTCATTTAAACCACCCTTTTTTCTTTTTTTTTTTTTGATTTCAATTTTTTTTTACTAAATCTCTTATCTTGAACATTCTTGAGTATCCTGTTTCCTCAAAGCTAGTCAATTTAAGGACACATAATCTTACTTAATATGCTTGTAAACAAAATTAAAACTTTAATAAACGATGATAAACATGGATATTACCAATCTACTCAAAACTGGCATGTTATTTGGAATACTATTGGGATTATTTTATGTAATTTCCTTAATTTTTAATATATCTCCTGTAGTATTCCTGGTATTTTCAGGTCTATTTGTCTTCTTTTCATACTGGTTTTCAGATTCGTTGGTTCTAAAAATGACAAGAGCAACGGTCGTGGATGAGCAGCAAGCACCCGCATTGTACGCACGTGTTAGGGATTTGTCTCAACGAGCAGGAATACCTCAACCCCGTGTTGCTATAGTACAAAATCCCACTCCCAATGCGTTTGCAACAGGTCGGTCTCCTGGTAAAGCTGTTGTGGCAGTTCACACAGGACTTCTTGATCTGATGTCTCCAGAAGAATTGGATGGTGTGTTAGCTCATGAATTAAGTCATGTGAAACACTGGGATACTCTTATTCAAACTATTGCAGCGATGTTTGCTACTGCGATTATGTTTGTATCTCGTATGGCATTTTGGTTTAGTTTTACTGACAGAGATGGAAACGCTAATGGGATTGCATTATTAATCACATGGATTGTTGCTCCCTTCGCTGCTATACTTGTGCAAATGGCTATTTCTCGTAGTCGTGAATTTGCAGCAGATCATGAAGCTGCTAAAATTACTGGAAATCCCCTTGGACTTGCTAATGCTCTTAGAAAGCTTGATTCTCATTCAAGATATTCTTCTCGCTATAGACAACGTGGACAACCAAATCCTAGTCTGAGTCACATGTATATTACTAATCCTCTTTCATCAAAGAGCTTTGCTGGTATGTTTTCTACTCATCCTCCTGTTACCGACAGGATTTCCCGACTTGAACGTATGACCTATTAATCCTAGATTTCTTCTCTGAGAAGAAATCATTCTTTTTTCTTTAGTTTACACAATCTATGAAATGTTAATATTTTGTACTTATTTTCCCTTTGAATAACCACTCATCCGCTTTTACGTCAAATGTGATCATCAATGGATATTATTTATTCAAAACAAGAGATTGCACATCTCCCGTATCGAAATCGTGATTTAGATCTTGAAAAACGCGTTGATGACCTGCTAAAACGTCTTACCCTTAATGATAAGTTACGGTTACTCTCGGGCCACAGAGCATTCAACACAGCGCCTATTAAGAGAGTAGGGCTTGGTTCAATACGGATGACTGATGGTCCATTTGGTGTCTCTATGCATTCTAGTGGTCTCTCTAAAAATACACGATTTCCGAGTACAAAAGCATTAGCAGCTAGTTGGAATCGCGAGTTTGCTGAAAAGCTTGGAAGTGCTATTGCTGAGGAAGTCCGTGCTCGTGGAAGGCATTTACTTCTTGCACCAGGAATAAATATAGATCGAACTCCATTGAATGGAAGAACATTTGAATATTTTGGAGAAGATCCACTTTTAGTAAAAGAACTAGCAATTCCTTTTGTGAAAGGAGTTCAGGGGAAACAAATTGGAGCTTGTATTAAACACTTCGTTGCTAATAACCAAGAAGTATTACGAAAGGAAATTAGTGTTGAAATTGATGAACGGACACTTCATGAATTCTATTTACGGGCATTTGAAGATGTAGTCAAAGAAGCTGCCCCGTATTCTGTAATGACGTGCTATAATAAGATTAATGGGGTGTATGGAAGTGATAATTCATATTTACTCAAAGATATCTTGATCAAAAAGTGGGGATTTGAAGGGTTAATTGTCTCTGATTGGGGTGCCACTTTCCATGATGAGTTGACAACTAAATCTTGTCTAGAGGCAGGACTATCATTAGAAATGCCATCGGGTAGAAAATACGATAAAAAAAATCTTCACACGACTCTTGAGGGTGGTCAAATAAGGGAAGAGTGGATAAATGACGCGGTAAGACGTATCCTTCTAGTAGCAGGGAAGACAGGAGTTTTCGATGATCCTACATCCCTATCTGAAGGCAATGTGAATTCTATTGAACATCAAGCGCTCTCACGAGAAATTGCCGAAGATGGAATGGTTCTTTTGAAGAATGAAGGTATTTTACCACTTGATTCAGATTCGATTAATTCCTTAGCTGTTCTAGGTCCAAATAAGAATATGAAGTTCGGAAAATTGTTGTATGGAGGCAGTTCCGCAGTCAAACCCCCCTATGAGGTGACCCCTAGTGAAGGGATCAAATTCTACTGTGGCAATAAGATTAGAATGGTTCAAGATCCTACCCAAGCAGATGTCGTACTCCTCTTCATGGGATTAAATCATGATAAAGATGGTGGCCGGAAGGAATTTATCTCTGGATTCTTCCGAAAACGGAAGAATGCCATCGCAAAAGGTCATGATTCTGAAGCAGCGGATCGTGTAATGTTAGAATTACCAGAATCTCAAGTTAACTTAATCAGAAGTACTGTAAAGCAAAATCCCAATACAATTGTCATTCTCATTAATGGAAGCCCCATAGGGATGGAAGAATGGATTAATGAGGTTCCCGCGGTGTTAGAAGCTTGGTATGGAGGAATGGAAGCTGGAAATGCAATTGCAAATATTCTGTTTGGCGATGTTAATCCCTCTGGTAAGCTACCACTCACTTTTCCTAATCGGTTAGAAGATTCTCCTGCTCATAAATCCCCTCGTACTTATCCTGGAGACATAAACGAATTAAAAGTGCATTATGACGAAGGTATCTATGTTGGATATCGTTATTTTGAGAAATATGATATTCCTCCTCTTTTTCCTTTTGGATATGGGCTTAGCTATACCTCCTTCTCCTATGATAGAATAGAAATGGATAAGAATACTTTAGAAAGTTT
>JAEOTM010000155.1 GCA_016839815.1 Candidatus Hodarchaeota archaeon | reverse complement strand
TCACATCCCAGGGTAGATGAGTACTAGGCATATTTGCTCCTAAAGTAGTCAAAGTAGGAGTTATCATCAAGACTAGGACGAGGATCGACAGTAATTGCTTTTGTCGTTTAATTTGATTGTTTTGAAAAAATTGTAGTTGTTTCATTTTTTTCACTTCTTTCTTTAATCGAGTCTTCCGAATGTTACAACGAAAGACTTCATGTCCTCAGATGTAACTACTGTTTATAAAACAACGTTAGCAATGATATATCAAAATTACTACAGAGCTAATCAAGTCAAGTGTTGGTTACATATATAATAATAAGCATGTACCAACAATCTTCATGAAATTTAATTTATTATCATTGATGAGAGGTATCCATTTTACCTGTATCGTAAACGACTAGCTTTTCAGGCTCTTTCTTTGTAGGAATCAGCGAATATAGAGGTTAAAGAAAACTGACCCCCTATCGGCCGATATGACATCTCAAATTCTTGTTAGACTTCCCCCTCCCTCTGAAGATGATTAAGCTAAGTAACTAAAAACATTGTGTATCAGGGTATTCTAGAAGTCCATTATGAGTGGGATCCAACCACAGGGATCATGATACGTAAAGAAGTGAGTGCCCCATCAGGGAGACAACTGATTGTCGAAGCTAGAGGATATGAGGAAAATAATCTCTCAACAGAAGGGTTGATAGTAACGATAACTACAGCTATAATCTTAATAGTTGTCATAAGACACAAGAAAAGAATAATTTGAATTTAACTGGTAAATCGACGATCCTTCAAACACAAGAATGCGACTCTTCAAGACTAAATCACGCCAGGGAGTGGAAGATTTCAGATCTTAACCAAGATTTATCCTTTAATATAGGATTATTACTTAACTGTGAAATTAGAGTTTAATGACCGGTTTAAGCTCAATGACTATTTCCAAGAGAGAGCTCCTTCTCAACGAGATTATTCTTCACTCAAAATTCTTATTTACTCCATCTCATTATAGAAGGAAGGAAAAAACCTAGATTTCTTAAATGATGACTGATGTTGTTCCTCTCTACTATCTGGAATCTTGAGTAGCACAGGATATTTAAATTCAGTACTTCTCCTGAAATATCTAATAGTTACGAGTAAGAAAGAAAGATAAAACAATGAATAAACTAAGGCCGCAATCAGAGCAGCGAACAAATCACCTTTTGTACGTAATGTTACTTCAACGATAACGGAGAAAAATACAACATATAGCCAATTAACACAGAATTTTGGAACCAATCCCTGTTTTAACATAGTATATATGATCATCATCTGATCTGAGGTACTAGGCATGAGTGCATGAAACAGAACCAAAGAAACGTAAATATGCATTAGGAATCCAATCATCCCCCCTATTTCTATTAATGGAAGTAAAGCTAAATACATAATGAAAAAAGACAAAGTATGCTTCCATGGAGCCATCGCTACCCTTATCATGTCGTCTAGTGTTGTGCAAGTGCAATAAACATTTGAACCTTCAGCCCGTGTATCAATTTCAAATCGATTATAGATCCCAAATTCAATTTGCCTCTCATCCCTGTTGGAAGGGTCTCTCATATGTTTTTGTTTCATTTGCTCCCTCTTTATCTGTTCTTCGATTTCACGCGCCACCGTTATGTGTGCATGTAGGTGAATTAGTCTGAAAGGCCAAGTCAAAAAATCCGCAAGAGGATTTAAGAAAGGAAAAATTAGTAATGTGCCTTTCACAACAATATAACTGAAAAATATGAACATTAGAGCTTTGAATGGATCCGATAAATCCAATTGGCCAACATACCAACCAACAATGGAATCACCAATCGGTTGCAGTAAGTTTTCAAGTATAGAACTCATATCTTCTCATTATATTATCCATTTCCTATCTTATATACTCATAAAAAGGAATGGTGAATATATAAAGGGAATGAACCATTCATTAATGATGAAGCCAAGTAATATTATTACAAAAGGTTTGTTCAAAGCACATGAGAGTTACCTCAATGGAAGACTATTCATTCAAGAGAAAAAACCAACTAATGCTCTGGAATGTTTTAAAAAATCAAGAGATTTATTTCAAGAAGAATTGGATAGATTAGGAGATATAGATACTCATTCGATGTGGAAACGAGAACTAGCATTAGTAAATCGTGAAATATCTCGCTTAGAAAGGGGGATTAAGTCAAATTTAGACAATTTGACAGAAAACAAAACAACTGAAGAGCGATTGGATGAGTGGATCTCCCGAATTAGAGAAGTCGTTCCTATAGCAGAAGAAACAGATCCTCAAGTTATTGGTTTAGAATTGGTGAAAAAAACTTTATATCAAGTAATTTTACACCCCCGAGAAAGACCTGATATTTGGATGATTAGTTCTTCTCCTGCAAGGAGTATTCTCCTTTATGGGGCACCAGGGTGTGGAAAAACACTTATTGTCAAGATAACAGCTAAAAAAGCTGGTCTTCCAATATATAATGTAACGTTAGGGGAACTACTAAGTAAGTGGTTAGGAGAGAGTGAAAAACGGATAGAATATCTATTTGAGACGGCATATAAGGAACCTGATGGTTGCATCCTCTTCTTTGATGAAATTGATGCCTTAGTAGGCCAAACAAGCATTGAAACAGATTCAATCAATCGTGTCCGAAAAGCGTTTTTAACCGCCTTAGATGGTTACAAAGTTCCAAAACCAAATAAAGTAATCGTTATTGGTTTAACTAATAGGCCTGACTTATTAGATGGTGCAACAATGAGACGATTTGATAGGAGAGTTTTTGTACCCCCTCCTGACTATGATACAATTTTGAAATTGATTCAAAATATAGTACACAAGGCAAATATGAATTTAGATCTGTTTTCCGATTCGTGGCAGAAAGTAATACGTTCTATGCTTGGATTTACTGCTGATGAAATATGTAAAGTTATTCATGGTGCTATTTGGGATACAGCAGATAGTATTATTAACCGGGAGGAAGGATTAGAGAAGGAATTTCTGAAAAAAATTGAGAATCTTGTTTCAGACTTGACACCTTATTTCTGTACATTTGAATCGCTGGAACCATCAGTGTTTTTGTTCCTAGATGAACAGTTTGGATTTCCAAAAACAAAAAAACAAGAATACAGTTGGGAATCATCATTTAATGATCGTAAGCATCAATTAATTCAAAAACATCCCGAACCTAAGGTTATACACAAGAGAAGATTATCTCGACGTATTTAAAATGGGTAATTACGCTGAAAAAGGGTGGTTATTCAGAATTAAATTTCTGTAAGAAATTCTCAGTTGAATTAAGGGAATGGTGTTGTGTCTCCAGAGGATGGAATTCTGAACCATTTGAGTGATCTTTTCCTTGATGGTTGGTTGATCTATCAGTGAAAATTGCGGACGTTTCTTGAAAGTGACCAAAAAAGCCACATTCTTCACTTAATTCTGTAATACTAAGCATTCGCTTCTTAAATCCTGGAATCAGTTCATTCAATACACCTTGAACATTACCTAGGTTTTTTTCAATCTGTTTTCGATGATAGGATTGAATTTCTTCACTAAGATTAATCCAAGATTGAGAGAGTAACAGTTCATAGATCACGAGGTACACAGAACCAAGTTGATTTTCAATATGAATTATCGAGAATTGGTCCTGAAATCGTATTCTATCTAAATAATCTTCTGTTTCCACAGTTGAGAAGAATAAAATTCCTGAAACTGCATATAACGACTGATTGTTGTCAATAAGCAACGTATTTGGTAAATCAACGGCTCTTATTAGGTTAAGATTTGTAATCAGATCTCCTCTAAGGATTTCCCTTCTTTTCAAAATAACTAGATAGAATTCTATACCAATGTAACCCGATATTCCCAATAAAAATCTGTAAACTGGGTTAACAAAAACTAATACTCCAAACAAATAAGATGAAAGAAAACCATAAAACCTCAGAATCGTGTCTTTTGATATCATAAGTCATCTCTCTCCTAATTTTTTTGTCTGTTTTCCTTCGATAGTCTTTTGTTCATTGGAGATTACATATAGAGGGACTCCGAAGATAAGACCGATGAAAATGATGGTCATTATTTCAACAGGGATAGGATGGTCAGGAAAATCGATACTAGGATTCAGAATTGGATTATAATATCTCTGAAGCTCTATTAACTGAACTGACAATATAATAGTATAATCTCCTACGTCAGTTGCTTCAATAGGGGATATTTTTATCCCAAGCTCTGTGAAATTTTTATCTAAGATCATTGTGAAGCATACGGGGGGCTCTAACTTCGGTGTGGAAGTTAATGCTGTTCCTAGTAAAACTAATGATTCTACCTCGATTTTGGTTTTCAAAAGCACTGTCACATATAATTTGGCATTACTGGGGATTTTTGATAGGAAAACTGAATTCAAAACAAATCTCTGCTTCTGAAGCGGTGATACCTTCTCAAATCTGATTTTGAATATATCAGGAATAAAAATTAAGTCAGATTCCGCAATTCCAAAAACTTCTCTAATTATAATGCTATTAAAGTTAAAAATTGCGTTTATTCCAGCGATACTAGGATAAAACTCCAGTGTGATATTTATTCGTGGAGATAAAAGCTGTCTACTAGAATTGATCCCATCTAATGGAAGAAATAGTTCATTCTCAAGATTAAAATTGTAATGGATATCATAAATACTCTGGCTATTATAGAATTCACGCTCCCAAATCAATTCATTAATCTGTACTACAACAATAATCTTCCTCAATTCCGAACCTGTATTTACTACATTTAACAACAAAAATAGCGCGCTATTCTGTGATTCGTATTGGAAGACACTTGAGTGAAGTGCATGATTCGCGACTTTTCTAGTAACATAAACTCCTTGGATTGGACCTAGATTATGGTCTATAAACAGAGATTCCGATTCCACGGGGAGAGCCTGTACACCATTATCTGAAACCATTGTAGATAGTCGAAAAAGCATGATAAGAAGAACCAATAAACAGCTAAATTTACTGTGTTGCCACATACTCAAAACAAACCTCTACTTTGAAAAAAAAGCCCATTTAGGAGTTTGTGAATCATTCTAACTCTTTCCTCAATATTCAGGGAATTTCGAATTAAATCAATTGTAATGAATAGACAACAGGCAATTACAACTCCTTTACATACTTGAACTATCCTATTATTGATTATTTGTTTATCTCTGAGTAAGAAATTATTAAAGAAATGTACTTTCAATCTGGGTCTTTTATATTGATTATACAGATAATTTTTATGCTTATCTTGATAAAATAAGGTGGGATTAAGACCAACTGGGATTCCTTCCTCACTGAAAACATCAAGGAATAGATGGGATCCAATAGAAAGGAATATTCCCCTTACAAATAAGTACAAGATCTGATTATCGGTTTTGAATTCTAAAATGCAGACAAATAGGATTAGAAGGACAAATAGACCATGTGTAATCGGATGTCGACACCTCTCCGAACATGTTTTTGTTTTTTGATCTAAACAGAGATATTTATCTAGAATATTTGGAAGATTACTACTAAAACTTAAAATTACCACAAGAGGGAGAAATATCATTTGAATCATTGGTTTTACATTACCTAGAAAGAGTATATCCAGCAGAAGGATGGAAAAAGCAAACCAAAAATGCGTTCGATCTTGCATTGTTCTAAACTCGATATTTATTGTGGTTTGCTCTTATAAATTCGAAAACCCACCTCTGGAAATTTTGAATATTTAAACTAACAAAGGAATCAGAAATGACTAGTAATTTTATGTGAGTAAATTGGTAACCAGATTAACGCATCAATTAAGTGCAAAGATATCTTTACACCAAGAAGATGTTCTAGTAATAGAAACCAAGAGACCTCCAAACCTTCAAATAACAGATATTACCTTAGTATCTGTGATAGGCATAATTGCATATAACACAAGCAGTTTTTCATTGATCCGAAAGGTGATTGACAATCACACTGGAGTATCAATGTGGAGAGCAAATAGGATCGTACAAAAACTCAATAAACGAGATAAAATTCCTGTAGAAACATTGTACAGCCATAATTTGATGATCATAAGAGAACGCATAAGTAGTAATGGATCTATTCCCGAATTTCTATTGAAGAGGACATATGATTGTTTACTAGAGAAGCGAACTGCGGTTCTGAGTTCTCTTATGAATGGATTTCACCTTAAAATCCTTTCAAAAAGCTTATTGAAGAAAGCTTTTATTTACAAGGAGACAATCAAAGAATTTTGGCAGGAGATTCCATATGATATGGAATATATTCGATCAGTCACCGATCTGGAGCGTGTACCAAAACGAATAATTCCTTTATTACCATGCAGTAATGGAGACGTTAAAATTCCTGTCGGTAAACTCTTTCTAAACTCTCAACAAGAAGTTGGATTTAAAAAACTCCCAAAACTAATGATGATAGGAGGATCTGATCGTAATCTGTTGATAGGAACATTACAGAGCTTCACTAGAACAGTGGCGAGGAGTGGAAAAAAAATCATGATTATTGATGTTGGAAATGAGCTTGGGGGATTAAGAGAAGCTATAAGAGAAGAATTTGATCAAGAAGTGCCCTTGAAGGAGTTTCACATCGGTAGAAATTTCCTCCTAAATCTATACAATGTAGATATACCTGCATCACAGGAAAATCCGATTAGTAGAATGGTGTTCAAAGCAAATTCAATTGCCAACATTCTGGGTTATGCAAGTGATTCGACCACAGTAAGATCGAATTTACCCCTCTTAAAAACAAAATTTTTTGATGCTATCCAAAAACATCCATCACATGAGTATTCAATAGCTCAATTCATTGAATCGGAGGTGTTTGCGAAACCAACATCAGAGTTTGAGTTTTCGATTATTGAACAGCTAAGTGCAGAATTGAGTATTTTTGCAGAATTCGAACATCTCAACGCCCTCAGATTTAGTCAGGAATTTGATGAACACCTTGAACCTAGTCCTGGAATTACATTATTTCATTTTCCTACTCAGATTTCCCTAATTAAGCGCGTAACCTTTGCTTTCCTCTTACAAAAGATAGGAATAAGATGTGATTCGAAAACAATTGTCATTATAACTGATGCATCCCAGATGTTAACAAATTACGATGAGAATCTCCATAAAGAGGGCAAAATGTTATACAAGGAAACAATAGGGAAATATCTCAATCGAATAACACGAACAGGATGTTTAACCTTAGTGACAAGTTCTTTAGCAAGACTTCCCCCCGATATACAAGGAATGAAGAGTAGTGTGATTGCTTTGAAGCTGGTTGATCCTTTGGACCGAGAGTGGTTAATCCAAAGATTTGCTTTAAAACGGTATTTAGATAACCCTAATGATTTTTTGGAGAGCTTAGATGGAGAAGGTGTTCTTTTCAGACATGATAGTCCTCATACAGTTGATCATTATATTCCTTACACGCTAGCCCCTGTATTCGAGCAGGAGTATTAGGAAATGGAAAGGTGGCTCTCTATTCATTAATAATTTTGAATTTATAAGCAATAATTGGAATTATCATTGAATATCAATGAAATTTCTTTGTATTGACAGGGAGGTCATCAACTGATGGAGGAGGAAGAATGTAAACAACTAGAAGAACGGAAAGGGAAACAAAAAGAGGAAGAAAACGAGGAGACTAGAGAATCAGAAAAACAACAAGTGTTAGATGAAAATTATAGGGACCAAGTAGTGATAGAAGAAAAAAGTGGACCGTCTGATAATAGGATCGACGAGGTACAAATCCAAGAGAGATCAGAGGAAGTGAAGGAGCAAATTATGGACGAAGGAACTGCTGAAACAGTTAGTACAGTAGAATCAGCTACAAAAATAGAAAGAGGAAGAGAGAATGAATATGAACTGTTGAAGGAAGAGTATAAAGATCAAATACTGATAGAGGAGGTAGAAAATGAAAAACACCCCTTAATTTCTTTGAAGGAGAGCGAGAGAGCTACAAAGGAAAGTATTAAGAATCAGAATATAAAGGAAGAAAGTAGGGAGGAGGAGAGTAAGACAACGATAAAAGAAGCGGGGAGAACGGAGGAAAATAAGGAAGAATTAGTTAACCTTCAAGAGATCAATAAATTAGTCGAAGAACTAAACATACAGCTTGGCACAAAAGAACAATTAGATTCTAACACCTATAAATTACTAAACCATCTTCATGACGAAGGTTCCCATCCGAATATCGCCCTTATATACAAAAAGGATGGAACGAAAAAAGTAGAGATACTCGATCGAGACTTATATGACAACCTTATAGACAATCAAAGATTAGGGAATTTTCGATTAGAATGGCAACGATTCTGGTTTGAAGGGCTAGGCCAGATTAAACCTACAGATCAAGGTCGAAAAATATTGCTATTGGACTTATCTCAGGATGAGGAACTTCCAATAAGCATGCGTAGGATTTTCTTGGCAAGGAATACATATACATGGAATACTTTTGCTCCAACAAAACGAGAATTACATAGTAAGAATATAAGAGAATTCATAGATACTTTATTTGGGAAGAGAGCTTCATATGCAGATTTTGAAAATATAAGGGATTATACATATCAGAAAAAAATGAATTATGTGTGGAAAGAATTTCAGAGAGTATTCCAAGAAGATATTAATCTGAAAACCCCAAAAAGACCTGCATTATTTGCATTAAAACCTGAGTACTCAAGAGAACCCATTGAGTATGCTATGATAGGAACATTTTGGAAGTATCACCATACTTTAGGCCGTGTTGGGAGGAGGAATATGAAACAATGGGGATATAATAACTTACGGCGCTACATGGAAAAAAAAGCAGTAGGTGTTTATCCCTCCCTCGTTGATCCCAATTATATTGGGCAGAAGTTTGTTGTGAGAGTAGTAGATAAGGGAAAGTCCCTTACTCGATTTTTAAGTGAGTTGGATCATATTAAAGGAACTGACTCGAAATATCTCATGAATCGAATATATCGTTCTTGGATTATTGATAGCGAAATACTTCAGTCCAAGGAGATTGAAGGATTATTGTGGGGCGTTAGAGATGCTAGAGCTACACGTTACGTCAATTTTAACAGTATTGCTCATCTAATGAATGAAAGTAATACTCATGGGGTAAACGCGGTACTAGAAGCTTTTTTTGAAGATAAAAATGTGCTAAACGTACTGAATAGCTACATTGGGATTAGATTTTCCAGTGATACTAAATGTACTTCTACAGGATTCAATAGAGTAAATTCTGGAGCTAAGGATATTGCTTATTCTGATTTAACGGTACATACGGTAAAACCAATTAATGTTCAAATCAAGGATCTAGGTAAGTGTTCCGATCAGGATAAGAAGAAAATGGTTATTTATGACCAGTTTAAATCATTTTTTGGCAGTTCAGATAATTTTGAGAACATCACTGTTCATCTTATTAATGGTATGGATCTAACAAGTGTATATGATGTGAAAGAACATCCAGATCTAACTCAGAACAATGTGGGAATCATTACTATTGGTGTTTGGAAAAATATTGATGGTGTAAGTAAATTTGGGGAACTTTTTAGCGCTATTAGAATCGCTCGTGAGGGAGGGCTTTTTGGTGAAGAAGCGATTGAAAAAGCTTTAAGTTGTCTTAAGGAAACTCCTCAATCGTATGGGGAAAAGGATGAAAATATACTAAGGCATCTCCAGAATATTTGGTCTGACGATTCCACAAAATTAGTATTGAATGTAATCGATAACTTTGGATCACACTTTCAAGCAAATATCAAGAAAGAGGATTTTGTAGAGCCAGAGATCAAGGTAAATATTAGACAAGATAAAGCG